>CAMFZO010000102.1 GCA_946006895.1 uncultured Clostridia bacterium
GGCATCAGTGATTACACCACGGCAGATGTGACCTTGCGGCTGACCTCCAACAATAACATCTATCTGCGGATGCTGGCCACGCAAAACAACGGTACCGCCTTGGTGGATGTCAACTTCTATGACGGCGCCAACTGGACGTCACTGGTGAGTACCGGCTGGCTTGCAGATGTCGGAAAGAGCTATAACGTCACCCTGGAACACGGCGCGGGCACCGATACGCTGCAGCTGATCCTGTCAAAAACTGACGGCAGTTTGATCGGAAGCTGGAACATTTCCAATGCTGTCTGTACGAACGAGAGCTTCTTCTCTGTTTCAGATATCGAACCGCTTGTCACCACCTGCGGCGACTATGGCCTGTTCTCCATTGCGGGTTTTACCCTCCGGGCGCCGGATGTTGATGCTGCCAACTGGAGCATGGGTGAGAACTGGAAGGGCGAATATACCGAAAACGGCGAATACTGCATTACCAACGTGATCGAAAATGCCGGACCGAACTTCTGCAAGGAATGGATCGATACCACCGCTTCCTTCCGCCTCGGGTTCCTTTACACAGGTATCAGCGATCACACCACGGCAGATGTGACATTGCGCCTGACTGCCAACAATAATGTCTATCTGCGTATGCTGCTTACGCAAAATAACGGGACGGCGTTGGTGGATGTCAACTTCTATGATGGCACCAACTGGACCTTGCTGACGACAACCGGCTGGGTCGCGGACGTTGGAAACAGCTATTATTTCTATCTGTCCCATGAAGCAGGCAGCGATGCCATGACGCTGACACTAAAGAAGACGGACGGAAGCGTGTTCTTTACAACGCAGATCGAAAACGCAGCCTGCACAAATGAGAGCTTTTTCTCCGTTTCATCTTTGGAACCGCTTGTCACCACCTGCGGCAACTACGGCATCTTCTCCCTGACCGGTTTCGGGGTGGAAACCCCCAAGAGCGCCTCCGATCTCTGGACGCTCGGCAATGGCTGGACGGATGCCAACGGCTACGACGCGCCGGCCATCCGCAACACCACCGATACCGGAGCAGCTCCCGCTTTTTGGACGGAAACCATCGACGGATCTGCCGGCGCGATCATTGACTTTGATTTTGAAGCTGCGGTCAGAGAAATGCAGACGACAGCAGAGTTTGTCCTGCGCCTGACCAAAGACAATAACCGCTATCTGCGCATGGTCGTTACCGCACGCGGCACACAGGAAGCCATTGTGGAGACAAGCTACTTTGATGGCTCGGGCTGGACGGCGCTGGATTCCACGGGTTGGCTCAGCAGCGCCTCCATTAACGGTAAGTACCATGTCCGTTTGTCGCATCAGGCGGGAACAGCCGAAACAACGCTGACTTTGACCGCGTCCGACGGAACGAAGTTTTATGAAAAGACCTTTGCCAGTGACGCCTTCACGGACCAGAGCTTCTGGAGCGCATCTTTCCAGCAGGCGCTTTTCAATCCCATCGGCGGCTATGGCTGCTTCACGATCTCCGGCTTTGCGGTGCAGAACTATCCCGCCGAGAAGGCTTCGACCGATCTCTGGAAGCTCGGCGCAGGCTGGTCGGCTTATCGCGACGGCGAGAGTATTTACCTTGCGAAAGAGGATAAGCAGCAGACTGAGGCGGTCTATACAGTTCCCATTAACGGGCTGGACGGCTTTAAGATCAGCTTTGACATCAGCTTTACTTCCCAGGAAACTTCTTCCTGCAGCATCAAGCTTCGCGTTCCGCTGGAGCAGGAGATCTACTTGTTCGCACGCGTCAAGGGCGATCATAATCAGACCATTCTTGAAGCACAGGGCTATGATTCCACGGCAGAAAACGAGTGGACGGACAGCCTGCTCTCTGCTTCGGCTTCCCGTTGGACAGCCAACAACGGCACGGTTACGGTCCATCTGGAGCGTCAGGCAATGAGTGAGACTATCCGCTTCTATGCGGTCGATAAGTCAACTGGCGAAGTGCTGATTGACGAGAGCTTTGAAAACGAACGCCTGTCGGCGGCACGCTTCCTGGATTACCGCGATCTGGAATGGATCTTTGGCACTGACGCCGGTTCACCCGGATTTACCATCCGGAATTTCACAGTCGCTTCCTTTGAGGCAGACCCGATCGCTCTTGCCGGTGTCGAAATCATTGGCAGTGCAGAAGCGATGACCGGCGAGGCCACAAGCTACCACGCTCAGTTCACCCCGGCAAACGCCACGGTAAAGAGCTGCATCTGGAAGGTCAATGATAAGCAGGTTTCGACGGGTGCAAATCTGAACTATCTGTTCATGTCGGCGGGTGAATATAAGGTGACGCTGGTCGTGACCGACTATAGCGGAAACACCGTCACAAATAGCCTGACCGTCAGTGTGAGCGAACCGCCTGTAGTCTACAAGGCTGGCGACCTGAACGGTGACGGCAGCATCAATGCGGCGGATGCGCAGCTCCTTGCCGACCACCTGACCGGAAAAACGCTGCTGACCGACGAGCAGCTTTCCCGGGCGGATGTGAACGGCGACGACAAAGTGGATATTTCTGACATATATGAGATCCTTTGCTGGAAGGAGGGCAAAAAACAATGATGAAAAATCGGATCATGAGCGGGCTTTTGGTGTTTGCTCTGCTGATTTGCCTGCTTCCGACCTTTGCTTCCGCAGCGCCCATCGTGCTTGACGAACCGGAAGAAACCTGTTACCGGTTCAACGGTCATGCGGTTACGGATCGCAAGAGCTTTGCACTCAATGCAGAGGACTGGACGCTCGGCACCTTCACGGATGCCCCGGCTGTCATCCGCACCGGTAAAACGGCGGGCATCGGCATGGAGTATATCAAGGAGTTCCCCGAGCGCTGGTATACGCAGGTATCCCTGCAAATGTCGGAGGAGGACAATGCGGGCTTTGTGTTGAGCGGCGGCGGGAAGCAGCTTATCGTTCTTGTCAGCAGTGAGTCGCAACTGACGGTCAGTTGCGGCGAGGAGATCCTCCTGGCGCAGGCCCTCAGCGGCAGCGACGGCAAGCTGACCTTTATCCTTGACAATACCCTTGGCGGCCAAGCGATCCGGCTGTATGTCTGGCATAACGGTATATACTGTGGCGGCTGGGAATTGACCGGCCTGGAAAGCGCGATGCTGCAAAATGTCTCCTCGATCGGCTTTTATGCCGAAAAGGAGGGGGATACCTTTTGTGATTTCGGAGTCAACACCATGATCTATGCTTACGAAAATGACCCCGCTTCCGCACTCGCGCAGGTCGAGGCATGGGCTCGTCAGGAGGTCGTCGGCAGTATCGTCAAGGCGGACAACGGCGTCAATATGTATACACCCGATGGCGTGAAAAACTATGATGCGCTCTGGACGCGCGATTTCACCTATATGCTTCGCTACGCCGGCGACTACATCCCGGTCGAGGACGCGGTGGCTTGTATTGAGTACCTGCTCGATCACGTCCACGAGGGCGATTGCTGGCTTCCTGACCGCGTTTATGGCAACGGTTCGGTCACCTACGCCGCCGGAAACTGGGATTATTCCAAGGCAAATCTGGACAACAACGCTTTCATTGTGATCGCTATGGACTGTGCACTTTCCCGTCTGCCGGAGACCGAGGGGAAGGCCCTGTTTGAAAAATGGGAGCAGACTCTGATGACCGCGCTGGATGCTCTGCCGAAAAATGAGAACGGCCTGATCTATAATGATCCGCTCAATCCGCATTCTCCCTACGGCTTTACCGATTGTATCTGTAAGACCGGCGCACTGATGAAGGAATCACTGCTGCTCTGGGAAGCGTGGGAGATCATGGCAAAATGGCAGACCGCCTTCGGCTTTGATGCCTCCGTCGCCAAAGCAGGCGCACAGAGCATCGAGAACGCACTGATTGATACCTTTAAGAATGAGGATGGTATGCTCAACGCGGCGACGGTTGATTGCTGTCAGAGCGACATTTGGGGAAGCTGCTACGCCGTTTCCATTGGCTTCCCGATGGAGGAAAGCCTAAAAAAGAGCATCGCCGACTATCTCAAGGAAAACTATTGTGAGCTGGTACAGATGGGACAGCTTCGCCATACCGCGCCCGGCACTTACTGGCAAAAGCTCCTCTCCGGCGTCAACCAGGGTGAGTATCAGAACGGCGCGTACTGGGCGACCCCCACAGGCTGGCTCATCGACACGCTGGAGCCATACTATCCTGAGCTGGCGATGGAAACACTGCAGGATATCATCTCCTACTACGCTGCCGAGGGCATCTATGAGTGTGTCAACGGTGAATACCAAAAACTCAACCACTATGCCGCGAGCGCAGCCAATATTCTGCCTGCCGCGAGACGCTTGTTGACAGTTTCGCCTGATCTGACGGAGCTTAGCATCACCGGCGATGACAATGCTGTTGTAGGCGCGACGAAGACCTACCAAGCGGTGATGACCCCTGCCGATGCGAAAATTGCATCCTATGCTTGGAGCCTAAACGATGAAAGCTGCGGTAATGCGGAAATGGTGTCCTGCAGCTTTCTGCAAGCGGGGGAGAGTATCCTCACTTGCACCGCAACAGATATGAACGGAAATGCTGTGACAGCATCTCTGACGGTGCTCGTCCGGGAACCGGACTATCCGGAAATCACACTGACTGCAGGCGCGATCAGCGGAAATGCGGGGGAAACGGTCGCTGTTTCCTTCGGCATCAGCGCCGATTCAAGCCTTGCTGCGCTGGAACTGACAGTGCCCTATGACGTGTCTGTAATGGAGTTTGCCGGTGTAGCTTGCGAAATGGCAGAGGTGTTCTCTGTCAATGAGACTGAACCCGGCTCCTTGCGGATCATCCTTGCAAACGCTGAACCGATCAAGACGGAAGGAACGCTGCTGACGCTTCAGTTTGCGCTGAAACAACAGCTCGATACGCCGCAATTCAACGTTCCTACCGTAAATTCGGGCCTTTGCGACTACCGGGATGATAGCGGTTGCCATGAAGCGCTGATTACTGTTGAAAAGGAGACGATAGCACCCACCGAGTATACCGTCACCTTTATCGACGGCCTGACCGGAGAGACCATCTCCACCGTCAAGGTCGAGGAGGGGAAAGCGGCGACCGCACCTGAGGCACCGGAGCATGAGGGCTACACCTTTAAGGGCTGGGACAAGGACTTCTCCAACGTCACGGCAGACCTGACCGTCACCGCACAGTACGAGAAGAACGAAGAACCGCCCAAGCCCGCCGAGTACACCGTCACCTTTATCGACGGCCTGACCAATGTGACCATCTCCACAGTTAAGGTCGAGGAGGGAAAAGCGGCGACTGCGCCGGAGGCACCGGAGCATGAGGGCTACACCTTCAAGGGCTGGGACAAGGACTTCTCCAACGTCACGGCAGACCTGACTGTCACCGCACAGTATGAGAAGAACGAAGAACCCCCCAAGCCGTGGGTCAATCCGTTTAAGGATGTGAAGGAAAGCGATTGGTTCTATGAGGGTGTGAAATTCGCCGCACAGAATGGGCTGTTCGACGGCACCTCCCCGACGACCTTCGATCCGGACAGCAACATGACCCGTGCCATGCTCGTCACGGTACTGTGGCGTCTGGACGGCAAGCCCGCACCGAAGAGCATGAACTCCTTTAAGGACGTGCCCGGCGGACAGTGGTACACCGAGGCGGTAGCCTGGGCTTCCGAGAACGGCGTAGTGGACGGCGTCGGAAACAACCTGTTTGACCCGGACGGAAACGTGACACGTGAGCAGATCGCGGCGATCATGTACCGCTACGCGGGGAAGAAGGGCTATGATACCACGAAGCGTGCCG
>CAMFZO010000103.1 GCA_946006895.1 uncultured Clostridia bacterium
GATTCCTCTACGTCTCGTGGGCTCGGAGATGTGTATAAGAGACAGTCCCAGGATCCAGCCCATTTTCTTTATTTGCCGAACTTTTCCACAAAGCGCATGAGCACTGTTGCGATTTCCGCACGGGTAGCGCTGTTTGCAGGGAGAATGTAGGTTTTGCCGCCCTCGGCGGAGCCTTGGATGATCTCCTCGGCAACGGCCCAGCTCATGGCCTCTTTTGCGTAGCTGCGGACCTGATCTGCGTCGGGGAAGCCGTCCAGATCGGCACGGGCTTCGCTGACCTTGCCCTTGCAGTCCGTGTAGCGGTAGAGGATCGTGACCATCTGCTCGCGGGTCACGGGATCGTCCGGGGCAAATACGCCGTCGGAAACGCCGTTGACGATCTGGTTGGCGGCGGCCCAGCAGACCGCGTCGGTGTACCAGCTTTCGTCCACATCCTTGAACGGATTCTCAAGGCCGGAAACGTCGGGGTTGCCCTCTGCCCGGTACAGGACCGTGACCAGCATTGCCCGGGTCATCTCCGTCTGCGGCTCAAAGGTGTCTTTTCCCATGCCGTTCATCAGACCGTTGACGCTGGTGTATTTCACCGCCTCATAGAACCAATCGGTCTCCTTGACGTCGGTGTAGGGATTCACGAAGGGAACTTCCGGCGTCTCTATGGTCACATCACTCATGTCATAGAGGGAGGTCTGTCCGCCCAGGAAGCGGTAGTAGGCTGCCAAAGCGTAGTAGCCCTGCTCTGTTGCCATGCCGTCGCGTTCGCCGTCGGAGAGATGACGGAAGCCGCCGCCGTCCACATAGTAGCCGCACAGCGCGTCAATGACGCTTCTGCCGTTCTTGACGAAACGCTCGTCGGTGTTCGGATCAATGCCCAGAGCAGTCAGAGCGACGATCACCTGGGCTGCGGACTCGGAATTGGCAGTTCCCCAGGAGCCGAAGCCGCCGTCTTCCTGCTGCGCGTCGGAGAGGGCCTTAAGGGCTGCATCTACTGCCGCCGCAACTGCTTCATCGGTATCATAATAGGGAGCCAGAGCCTGCAGCGCCATGGCGGTCATATCCGGGTCGCCGACGTCGCCGGAGAGCGCCCAGCCGCCATCCTCCAACTGCGCAGAGAGAATGTACGCGATCAGCTTTTCACGGGTGACCTGTTCCGCGCCCTCGGGTGCGGTGGGGATCTCATACTTGCCGCTGTCAAAGGCGATCAGCGCCCAGACCGGGCCGTTGATGCCCTGCTTTGTCAGGTATGCCATATCGGTCAGACCCAGCAGCAGATCGTGACCGCCCACGTCGGTGACATCCTTGCCCATGGCAGTCAGGGCGAGAATGACGCGGGAGTTGTCCGTAGATTTCGAGCGGTGGAGCTGCTCTGCGTCGTTGATATTCTGCTCAACGTAGTCAACCACGTTGTCATAGTAGGCATCGGGCACGTCCCGACCGCTTCTGGCAAGGCCAATGATGATCCAATCACCGCCAACGGAGCCGACAGTGGGTGTGTGCTCTGCGGACAGAGTTTCCAGGTAGCTGCCGGTAGTCTGATAGATGGTTTCCACGTCGGCGTGGGGCAGCTTCAGGAGCGCAAGAATTTTTTCTGCCGCCGCCAGGACGTCGTAGTTGGCGACCAGGGCCTTTTGGGCGTCAGTCAAAGTTTCATAGGCGGCGCGGGCGGCTTCGATGGCAGCGCCAGAACTCAGTGTGACGGTGCCGATGGCGTCGATCAGCCCAATGACTGCATCGGCTGCAAGCTGATCCTTTGCCGCCTGGGTCATGCTCAGGGCGAAAACATTGCTGCTGTCGTTTTTATAGTAGAGAGTGCCGTCGCTGCCTGCAATGACGCTGCAGATGCAATACTGCTCATAGCCTGCCGCGTCATACAGGGTGGTCTGTACCGCCTCAGAGCCGTCGGTCTTTGCCTTGATGACATTAATGCCGCCGGGGTTGGCGTTATAGGTGACGTAGAGGTAAACATAGCCGCTTGCCTCATAGGCGGTGGAAAGCAGGATGGAACACTGGGGATAGGCCGGTTCCTCCACGGACCAGAGAATCTCCATGGTGTCCGCGTCCACGGCAATGACGTTTTTGCTGCCACTCCAGCCGCCTACACCGATGTAAACGATGCCGTCATAGATGACCGGCGTGCTGACGGAAGAACTGCCATAGGCCGAGCAGTCCTTCACGGTCAGATCGGACAGAACGCCCGTTTCTGCATCCAGTGTGGCACGGCAGAGGCTGGCGTTGTTCAGGGTGAAGTAGACCTTGCCGTCCTCATAGCACACGGTGGAGCGGATGGAACCGTCACCAACGGTCAGGTCAGAAACGAGCGCGCCGGTATCCTTGTCGCGGCTGTAGATGTGGCCGCTGTCGCTGCCGCAGACCACATAATCACCGACGACCACAGCGCCTGCCCAGTAGTAGCCCTTTTCGTCGGTCTGCCGCCAAACCAGTGAGCCGTCCGCCGCATCCAGGCAGACAAAGGCGTATTCTCCGTTGTAGCCGAAGCCTACGTAGATTTTTCCGTCGGCGCAGGCAATGGGGCTCTGCGCCTGACCGCCCAGAGCGTCGGAATAGGTCCAAAGCGCCTCCAGCGTTTTGGCGTTGAAGGCCTGAACAGTACCGCCGCCCAACGGACAGAAGATGATTCCGTCTGCATAGGCAGCGGGTACGGAGCCCCAACTGGTAGAGGCGCACATCTGGGAAGAAGCCAGGACCTCGCCGGTCTCCAGACTCAGCTTTTTGATGGAATTGCCGTAGAGCACCACCAGACTGTCGTCTACGATCAGCATGGGGTTGGGACCATCCGTCCAACCGGTGGAGTGCTTGACAGCCCACTTCAATTCCGTTTCTTCCGCACTGCGGGGCGTAGCGGCACTTGTCACGCCGTTGTTCTGGCTGTTACCGCGGAAGCTGGGCCAATCCGCGCCGACGGTAGGATCTACCGGGGCCGGGAGCTTGACGGTGACGGTGTAGGTGGTGGGTGTCGCACCGGAATTCATGGATTCGCCGGTGCCGACCTCCAGGGTAAGCACGGTGCCTTCCGCTACGGGAACGGTGGCGGTGCGCTTATACTCTGTCTGCCCTACCTTGATATGTACCTGGAAATTCTTGTTGGTCGCGGTGGGTGTTACGACGATGCTCTCCGTGCCGACAGGAAGTGCAAGGGCATATTCCAGCGTTTCGGACGCGAAAGCAGGGGAGAGGGTACCCTTGCTGAAGGAGAGAGCCTTCAGACTGGTGTCGTTGCTGCTCCAGTCGCTGCCCAGATCCCCACCGTAATTGCAGGAGTACAGGATGGCGATCTCGTCGCCTGCTTCCAGAGTTCCGTCGGCGACGGTGTAGTGGTCGAAGCCGTTGTTGGTGAACCAGTCGTTCAGGGTGCCCATCCAGCCCGACATGGCGCCGCCGTCAAAAGCGGCAAGGCCGTTCACACTGCTGATGTAGCCGCTGTCCAGGCCCTCAGCAGTCAGACCTGCTTCCTCCAATGCCGCGCCGACGCAGCCCATCATGGTGGAGCTTTCGTCGATCTCTACCCATGTGTCCACAAGGGTACCGGCCCAGGGAGCGCCGTCTTCCACGGAAAAGGTGTTGTTCTCCACGGTCACGTGCACCTGATCCTTTGTCTCATCCCGTTCGGCGGCGAGGGCCGGGAAGGGAACAAGGCTCAGGACCATGGCAAGGACCAGGAGAAGGCTTGCGATTCGTTTCTTCATTGTCATACCTCCAAGCAAAAATCTGTTGAAGTGACTTGTATCCGGCCCGCCTTTTCGGCAGACGCAATGGCGCGGCCCCTTTGCCGGGACAGTCCTTTTGTAAGGCGGCAAAGAAAAGCTGCGGCAACCATTCATGGTCGCCGCAGCCGTTTTTCCGCGCACAAAGCAGCCAGCGCTCCGTACTTGCAGAGCCTGACCGAGGACACCGCTTGAGCAGGTCTCCTGACTTGCGTATTTGCAGCATCCCCACAGCCTTCTCAGAGCAAAGCTCCAATGACCGGCTTTCGCCATGTGGGGTGCCTCCACGCTTACAGTGGCGGTACCGTTCGTGAATTTCACACGATTCCCTATTCTCCCGCGGGCTTGCCTGCAAGCCTTTGGGCACTCAAACGTTATTCACTTTCTGCTTAAAAATAGCACTGAAACCGTGCTTTGTCAATCGAATCCTGAAAAAAGGATTGCGCCGGAAAGAAAAATGTGCTACCATGAATACAACGGCAGTTGCCTGTATACTTTATATAAGAATCACGGTTGAATTGGAATGGGAAAATCCCAACGGTACCAAGCCGCCGTAGACGGACAGAAAGCCGCACAAGGTCATTGGAGCGATCTGAGAAGACCTGTGCAAAGGGTGTCCGGAGTCGGAATACGGACTGTGATTGAAGCAGAGAGACTCTTGGGGATGGTCTGTCGGCTTTTTCTGCGCCCTGCGAATGGGCTTATTTGTGCGTCTGAAAGTCCCCAACCGGGGACTTTTTTCTCGTCTATGGAGGCTTTTATGAAAAAGCGGATCGCCAATTTTATTATGATCGCCGTCATCGTGCTCATTGCCGCCGCCGGGGTGCTGGTGGTGGGGCATATCCAGGGCTGGTTTGACAAGGCCGACGGGCAGAACGCCGTGCTTTCCCAGGTGCGCGGGATCGTGACCATGGAGCGCGGCGGCGTTGCCTATGATGCCGAAGCGGGCACCGTTCTCCGGCAGGGAGACCGGCTGACGGCTTCCTACGGTGCTGCGGCAACGATTCAGGTGGGTGGCGGCTGGCTGACCATGGGCGAAAAGACGGAGCTGTCGGTCACGGAGCCTTCGGCAGACGGCTTTGCCGCGACGGTAGCTACAGGCGAGGCCTTTGCCTGTGCCGAGGCACCCATAACGGTCTCCTTTGACGGACATGAGGTCGTTTTTTCCGATGCCGCAGCGTCTCTGAGCGTCCGCAGCGGCGCACGGAGCATCAGCGTCTATGAGGGAACGGTCTCCTGCGGAGAAAACCAAGCCCGGGCGGGACAGATGCTCAATCTGATCGGGGACGACTGTAGTGTAGCGGTCTGCCAAATTGGATCCCTGAACGATTTTTTGATCGGACAGCTCCGCACTGCCAACGAGAGCCGCTCGCTTTGCTTCACCAATGAGGAGCTGGACCGGCTGGTGGCTGACCGCCAGGCCTCTATGCAGGCGCTTTTGACGGCCCCGACCCAACCGGAGGACTCGGGGAAGCCGACAGAGGAAACAGAGCCTTCTTCCACAGAAACGCAGGAAAACACCGCGCCCTCCGCGACACCGACACAGACGCCGACGGAAGCTACACAGGCAGCGTCCTCGACGGAAACGGAGCCCTCCGAGACACAGCCGGAGGAGACGGAGCCTCCCGCGAAAAATACCTGCACTATCTCCATCCGGTGCGACACGATCCTGAACAACATGGACAATCTCGCGCCGGGCAAAGGGGAGTTTGTCCCCGGCGACGGCTTTATTCTCTATCCCGTCACCGTGGAATTTGAGGATGGAGAGACGGTCTTTGACGTGCTGACCCGCGTTTGCACGACCTATGGCATCCAGATCGAATACAGCTGGACGCCCATGTATGACAGCTACTACATCGAGGGCATCGGACACCTGTACGAATTTGACTGCGGCAGCGAGTCGGGCTGGATGTATAAGGTCAACGGTTGGTTCCCCAACTACGGCTGCTCCGCCTACACGCTGAAGGACGGCGACAGCATTGCCTGGTGCTATACC
>CAMFZO010000104.1 GCA_946006895.1 uncultured Clostridia bacterium
TTTGCCTCTACCCCAACTATTGACATAGAGCCACATTTTGCTATGCTTTTGCATAGCAAAACAGACGCGCTGCACAGGAGCATCCCATGCAGCGCGTTCTTTTTTTCTATTCCGCTATCTCGCGGTACATGGCGGAGGCATCGTCCTTGCGCACGGCCTCGGCCACCGCCAGCACCTCCACAGCCAGGGTCCGGCTGCCGAAGGCGATGCGGATAACATCGCCTACCTTCACGTCGTAGGACGCCTTGGCCGGGCGGCCGTTGACCGTGACGCGGGCGTTATCGCAGGCCTCATTGGCAACGGTGCGCCGCTTGATGAGCCGCGAGACCTTGAGAAATTTATCCAGTCGCATAATATCCTTCCTTATTTTCAAAATCAGTGTTTTCGCCAGGTAGAGGGGCGGAAGAGGATCAGCATGGGGAACAGCTCCAGCCGCCCGAACAGCATATCCAGCGACAGGACGATCTTCGACAGGGCGGAAAAATCCGCGTAGTTACCCGCCGGACCGATGAGGATGCTGGTGCCGGGACCGATATTGTTCAGCGTCGCCAGCACGGCGGTGACGGTGGTCTCCGTGCCCATATCATCGAGAGAGACCAGCAGCATGGAGGTCAGGGCGATGAGCAGATAGAAGATCAAAAAGGCGTTGGTGCCGCGGATGACGTCGCTGCTGACCCGCTTACCGTCCATGGTCATGACCTCCACGCGGTGGGGATGGAGCAGGCGCCGCAGCTCAGCCCGGGCAGACTTGAACAGGATCAGCAGACGGCTGACCTTGATGCCGCCGCCGGTAGAACCGGCGCAGGCCCCGATGACCATGAGGGACATCAGCACCATTTTGGAAAGCTCAGGCCACCGGGAGAAGTCCACCGTGCTGAAGCCCGTGGTGGTGAGAATGGAACCGACGGAGAAGGAAACGTGGTGGAGCGTCTGGCCAAAGGTGGAAAAATAGCCGCCGGTGAGGGTCAGATTCAGGGAGATCAAGGCAACGGCGAACAGGATGATGGCCAGATAGCATTTCAGCTCGGAATTCCTGGCGATCAGCCGGAATTTGCGGCTGATCAGGAAAAAATAGATGGAAAAATTCACGCCGAAGAGGATCATGGCCACCGTCGTGACGCTCTGGATATAGGGCGTGTAGCTTGCCAGGCCGTCGTTGCGCACGGCAAAACCGCCGGTACCCGCCGAGCCAAAGGTCAGACACACGCTGTCAAAGAGGGAGATCTCCCCCCAGCCGAACAGATTGCCCAACTGGTAGGCGCAAATCTGCAGCAGGGTCATGGCGCAGTAGATGCCGTAGAGGATCATGGCGGAGGTGCGCATTTTCGGCACCATTTTGCTCACCGACGGGCCGGGGGATTCGGCCTTGAGCAGGTAGAGGCTGTCGCCGGACAGGGGCACCACCGCCAGCATGAACACCAGCATTTCAGCTCGGAATTCCTGGCGATCAGCCGGAATTTGCGGCTGATCAGGAAAAAATAGATGGAAAAATTCACGCCGAAGAGGATCATGGCCACCGTCGTGACGCTCTGGATATAGGGCGTGTAGCTTGCCAGGCCGTCGTTGCGCACGGCAAAACCGCCGGTACCCGCCGAGCCAAAGGTCAGACACACGCTGTCAAAGAGGGAGATCTCCCCCCAGCCGAACAGATTGCCCAACTGGTAGGCGCAAATCTGCAGCAGGGTCATGGCGCAGTAGATGCCGTAGAGGATCATGGCGGAGGTGCGCATTTTCGGCACCATTTTGCTCACCGACGGGCCGGGGGATTCGGCCTTGAGCAGGTAGAGGCTGTCGCCGGACAGGGGCACCACCGCCAGCATGAACACCAGCACGCCCATGCCGCCCAGCCAGTGGGTAAAGCTGCGCCAGAACAGCAGTCCGTGGGGAACGGCCTCCACGTTGTGCAGGATGCTGGCACCGGTGGTGGAGAAGCCGGAGACGGTCTCGAACACCGCGTCCAGATAGCTGGGCGTGGCGCCGTAAAAATAGAAGGGCAGCGCGCCCAAAAGCGATATAACGATCCACGACAATGACACCACGACAAAGCCGTCGCGGGCCTGCATAGCGCGCCGCTGCTTGGGCTTGCACAGCAGCAGCAGTCCGCCCGGGACGGCGCAGATCGCTGCCGTCAGCAGCAAACTGGCCCAATCACCCTCGCCGTAGATGAGGGCTACAATGACCGGCAGCAGCAGAAACCCACCCAAAAGCAGCAGCACATCGCCAAGAAGATAAAAGATCATCCGGTAATTCATACTCTGGCTCTCCGCTTTTCCAGGATGTCGTCCAGGTCGTTCAGACCGGTGACGGTGGTGACCACGACAACGGTATCGCCCGGCTCGATGGTATCCCGGCCGCTGGGGGTCAGGATCCTGCCGTTTCGGTTGATGGCACCGATAAGCAGGTCAGGCCGAAGCCGCAGCTCCATCAGGGGCGTGCCGCAGACGGCGGATTTGGCGGTGGCCCGGAACTCCAGAGCCTCGGCCTTGTTGCCGACGATCTTATACAGGGTCTCCACGTTGGAGCCGAGAGAATTCTGCATGGCGCGGACGTAGCGGACGATATGGTCGGCGGCGATGTAGCGCGGATGGAACACGCTGCCCAGGTCCATGGACTTGACGATGTGGGAGAAGGTCGTCCGATTGATCTTTGTGACGATTTTCGCCTTGGTCACGCTGCGGGCATAGAGGCTCATAAGGACGTTTTCCTCGTCGATGCCCGTCAGAGAGGCCACCGCGTCCATTTTTTCGATGCCCTCCTGGGCAAGCAGATGCTCATTGGTGGCGTCGCCATGGATAATGTCCGCGTCGGGCAGGCGCTCCGACAGGGATTCGCAGACCTCAGCGCTGGACTCGATGATCTTCACGCTGGCACCGAAATCCAGCATCTGCCGGGCCAGATAGTAGGAGATGCGTCCGCCGCCCAGCAGCATGACCCGCTTGACCGGCTCGGAGGGAATGCCGATCTTGTGGAAGAATTTCGCCGCGGTCCTGGGCTTGGCGACGAAGCTGATGCGGTCACCTGCCTTGAGGACAAAATTGCCGGAGGGGATGTAGACGTCGTGGGCGCCGCGCTCCACGGCGCAGATGAGCACACCGCTGTGCATCTTGCCCAGCTCCAGGAGCTTCAGTCCGTCCAGGGGGCTGTTGTCCGGCAGGCGGACCTTGTGCAGCTCCACCCGGCCCTTGGAAAAGGTGTCGATCTTGATGGCCGACGGTGCCCGGAGAATCCGTGCGATCTCCGATGCGCTGGCAAGCTCCGGATTGAGGGTCATGCTCAGACCCAGGTCGTCCTTGACCAGGCGGATGCCCTCGGCGTATTCGGGGTTGCGCACCCGGGCGATGGTGTTGCCCACCCCCAGCTTTTTGGCGATCAGGCAGGCCAGAAGATTTTCCTCGTCGGTGGACATGACGGCAATGGCCAGATCCGCCGTATCCACACCGGCCTCGCGGAGGGTCTGCAGGGTGATGCCGTTGCCCTCCACGGTCATGACGTCCAGGGTGCTGATGGTATCCAGCGCCTCGGCGCTTCTGTCCACGACGGTGATTTCATGGCCCTCGCGCAGGAGCTGGTCCGCCAGGGTCGCGCCGATCTTTCCGGCGCCAATGATGACGATTTTCATTCCAACATCCTCCAGAAAACACGGGATGGTATAGAACCGCAATTTTTTCTATTTTATCATACGCCCACAGAAAAAGCAAGCGGAGAGGTTTCCCCTCCCCGCTTGTGTTGCCAGCGCAGCTTATTCCTCGACGACGGCGGCTTCACGGACCAGGGTCAGGACCTTGCCGGTGATGACGCTGGTACGGACAGTCTCCGCCAGGGCGTCGTCATAGACCTTGGCAAGCTCCGACGCCGTGATGCGGTTGATGCGGCAGATCTCGGCGCAGGCGTCGGCAACGTCCTTCTCGGTGACGGTGACGCCCTCCAGCGCGGCGATCCTGTCGATGGCCGCCTGGATCTTCAGAAGCTGGCGGGAGTCCTCCGCCAGGTCCTCCAAAAGCTGCTCCCGGGTGGTGCCGCTGAAGCTGCAGTAAGCCTCCACCGACAGATTCCGCTGGGCAAGCTGCGCCCGCAGGGTCTCAAGCTGCTTCTGCGCGCCGTCGGCCACCTCGTCCTCGGTGGGGGTGTAGTCCAGCGTCGCAGCCGCCTGACGGATCAGACGGTCCCGCAGCTCCTCCTCTGCCCGTTCGTCATAGTGGGCC
Source organism: uncultured Clostridia bacterium (assembly GCA_946006895.1). Classification (GTDB taxonomy): domain Bacteria; phylum Bacillota; class Clostridia; order Oscillospirales; family Oscillospiraceae; genus JAZOXB01. The sequence goes on from CAMFZO010000104.1 coordinate 4,203, forward strand.
CGCAGGGCCTCGCCCATTTTCTCCCGCATCCGGGTCAGGTTTTCGCACTGCCCGACCTCCCGGGCAAAGGCGTCGTCCAGGGCATAGGGTTCCTTGTCCGGGTGCTCCATCGACGCCTGCTGACGCAGCTTTTCCAGATGGCGGTCAATCTCCGTGTCCGTGACCTCCACTCGCTCCAGGGCGGCTTTCAGACCTTTATATTGAAACTCCATGGTATTTCTCCTTTGTTGAAATCGTCGGCAGGATCACATCGCCGCCTTCAGCGCGGTGATCAGCAGGTCGCCTGCCACGACCCGGTCCTCAGCGGCAAAGCCCCCGCCGAAATTGGCGCTGTAGAGGAGCTGGGCGTTGGGCGGGAACTCGTCGTCGCCCTCCCAGACGATGAGGCGCAGACGGTAATTGTCCCAGAGGGTAAATTCGTAGGCCGCGTCGCCGTGCTTCAGCAGCAGCCCGCCCAGACGCTCCGCCGCCTGACGGAAGGCCGCCAGCCGGGTGCCAAAGGTAAAGGCGGCACGGGTCAGGACCCGTCCGGTGAACGGTTTTATGTAAACCTCGCCCCAGGGCAGCTCCCGGAAGGTCTTGAAGTCGCTGTCAGCCGGTGCTGCCTTTCCCTCCAGCAGGAGCCGCAGCAGGAAGGTCTCGGCGTGGAGGCCCTCCAGCGTCGGCAGATGCTCCGCCGCCTTTTCCACCCGCAGGGCGTAGTCCGGGTGGGCCACGGCGTAGGTCACGCCCAGAACCCGGAGACGAAATTCGCCGTTTTCAAAGGGAATGTGCAGACGCTGTGCCGCCTCTGCCGCGTCCATGGCGGCAAACCGCTGCCGGTAGTGCTCAAAGGGCACCTCTTCCTTGTGGTTTTCTACTTGCATCCTTTACGCCTCCTCCGGGGCTGCAAACCGGGCCGCGTCGGTGTGGGGCAGGAAACAGGCCGCCACAAAGGCGTCCATGTAGCCCGGATGGGTGGACAGCTCCATGTAGGTCATATTGCGGGCAACCTCGGCCACCTTTTCCTCGGCTGCCTCGGAAAGAGCCATGGCGTAAGCGCCGGCCAGAGAGGAGTTGCCGATGTAGTGGAACAGCTCCAGCGGCACATTGGGGAACATACCGATACGCACGGCGTTTTTCATGTTGATGCCGCTGCCGATGCCGCCGGCGACGTAGACGCCCTCCAGCACGCTCTCGTCCATGTCCATGGCAGACAGCAGGGTGTCGATGGCGGAGTAGATGGCGGCCTTGGCGCGGATGAAGTTCAGAATATCCACCTCGTCCAGAGAGACCTCACGGCCCGTCTCCGATTCCTCCGGGGTGGCCAGGATATACCGGCCCGTGCCGTGGTGGTCGTGGGCGATGCGGGCACCCTCCCGGACGAAGAGGCCCTTGGAATTGATGATGCCGCAGCGGAACAGCTCGGCGATCATGTCAATGATGCCGCTGCCGCAGAGTCCCACGGGCTTCTGACCTGTCTCTTATACACATCTGACGCTGCCGACGAAGGCTTAGGTGT
>CAMFZO010000105.1 GCA_946006895.1 uncultured Clostridia bacterium
AATGAACGTTCCATCGTAGGGGCGGCTATCAGCCGCCCGAATATTACGAGGCTGCTTTCCAACGGGCGGCTGATAGCCGCCCCTACAGATGCAGATGCTTTTTGGTGTCGTAGGGCACGACCACTGGGCGCGCCGTTTTTTCATTCGTCTGCGGAGCAGACACATCAGTCATTCACCCTTAGTCTTTAGCCATTCGTCACAAGGCTGCCTACGGCAGCTTAGGGCGGATAGGGACGTTTGCGAGCGCCGCCGGTGGCGGATACAGCGAGCAATAAGGAGTGGCAGCGGTCGAAATTTGAAGCCGCCGTCAGCGCGGCGCGCAAATTTCGGGCACCGCAACAGAAGTCGTTTGCCCCTACAAATGCAAGCCGAATTTTGCAGGGAGAGCCGTCTCCTACAGAATTACGCTGCTGCCGCCAGCATGTTGCCGATGAAGATCCCGTAGCCACGGGTGGGATCGTCCACCAGCACGTGAGTCACGGCGCCCACCAGTCTGCCGTCCTGTAAAATGGGACTGCCGCTCATGCCCTGGACAATACCGCCGGTCAACTCCAGCAGGTCCGGGTCCGTTACCTGCAAAAGCAGATTCCGGTCATTGGCATCATCGGGGTAGATGGCCGCCAGCTTCACCTCAAATTCCTCCACCCGGTCGCCCCGGACGTTGGAACGGATCACCGCCCCGCCGGTGTGAACCTGATCCGCCGTTGCCACGTCGACGGTCCCGGCGTCAGGACATTCCATGGTGCCGAAAATGCCGCAGGAGGAATTTTTGACGATCTTTCCCGTGGCGGTGCGTCCTGTAACGGAACCTTGCAGCGCACCCGGCGTGCCCTCCCTGCCCTTAATGACCGACGTGATGACAGATGGCAGGACGCTGCCGCCGCGCATGGGCAGCAGGCCGCTTTTGCCGCCCACGCCGTGGCCCAGGGCACCGAAACTGCCGGTCTCGGGGTCATAATAGGTCACGGTGCCGATGCCGTTGATGCTGTCGCGGACCAAAATGCCCAGCCGCCAGCCGTCCGAGGTCTGATTGGGCGAAAGGGTGACGTTTTTTTCTTCCTCACCGCGCTTCAGCGTCAGCTCCACCGGTCTGCCGCCGGAGGCTTCCACCGCCTGCGTCACCTGCGTTGCCGTGGAAACGGGCTGTCCGTTGACGGCGCAGATGAAATCGCCCTCCCGCAGGCCCGCTCTTTTCGGCAGCTCCGCGGAAAAATCCACTACCGCCACGCCGTCCGTCTGCAAAGACAGGCCGATGGTGTTGCCTCCGGGGATGAGAATGTCGGCAGCCTGCACGGGGCATAATATCACCGCCAGCAGCAGCGCCGCCAAACCGATTCGATAGACTGTTTTCATGCCTTCCTCCTTCTTTTCCTTCTATTCCTTGGCGAAAAAATCGCTTTTTCCCGAGCGATCGTTTTGTTTTTTCTTCGCAAAAATTAATATGGCTGAAACGTGCGAAAACTTCGCACCCAAATCCTTGTGCTTTTGCCTTGTCAAAAAATGAAATCGGCTGCGGCCGCTGAAACAGCGGCTGCAGCCGAGGATTTTTCCGGCAGAATCGGCACATTTTTCCGTTGAAAAAATTTCCGTCCGGAAAGCGAAGTTATGGCAGGGACGGTGAACTCGGTTTTTGTATCATACCAGCTTCTCCAGCTTTTCGATGGCGTCGGCGACGCTGCCGTCGTCGCAGGGAACGGTCTCAATCAGGCCCTCCATATGCAGCGCCGGATCCCGGTCCGCCGGGGAAAAGGCGAAATCCGCCTCCTGCAGCATGGACGCGTCGTTGGGCGCGTCACCCGCACAGGCCAGAACGGAACGTCCGTAGGCCCGGGCCAGGTCGCGGGCGGCAATACCTTTGCTGCTGTTGGTATCTCCGATCTCAATGAGATAGGGCATGGAGCGGGCCACGTAGCAGCGCCCGGCGCAGAAGTCCTCCAAAAAGCGCTGGACCTTCTGCACATAGGCGGCCTGTTCGGCGGAAAAGGTGGGAGAAGCCTCCGTGATGCAGCAGACCACTACCTTCATCCAGGGCTTGGGCGGCGCCTCGGTGACAAAATCGGGCGTAAAGCCCTCGCCCCGCAGAAAGGCCTCCCGCGCCGGGCTGTAGCCGAAGACATAGTGGGTGTCCTGGCCCTGGATCTCCACGTAGAGCGTCGGATCAAAGGCCTGCACCGCCCGGACGATCTCCATGGCGAAGTCCGTCATGGGGTGGGCGTAGAGCAGCTTGCCGCCGGGATAGTCGTAGCAGGCCGCGCCGTTATAGAGGATGCACGGCGCGTTGGTGGGCACCAGGGCGGCGCGTTTGAGGAACAGGGGGATGCTGCGTCCGCTGGCGACGGTGAAAATGCCGCCCTCGGACATAAAATAGCGGATGGCATCCAGATTTTTCTGCCGCAGCACGTTGTCCGTCCCGGTGAGGGTGTGGTCATAGTCGCTGGCAAAGAGTACGTTGGAGAATTTTCCCATGCTTTACCTCAAAATCATTCGTATAACGGATATTTCCTCGTCAGCTCCGCAACGGCGGCGCGGACTTTTTCCTGGGTTCCCTCAAAATCGGCGGCGGTGTCGTAGATGCACCGGGCGATGACGGTCATGTCCTCCTCCTTCATGCCGCGGGTGGTGGCGGCGGGGGTGCCGATGCGCACACCGCTGGTGACAAAGGGCTTTTCCGGGTCATTGGGGATGGCGTTTTTGTTGACGGTGATATAGTTTTCGTCCAGGCGGTGCTGCAGCTCCTTGCCGGTGATGTGCAGAGGCCGCAGATCCGCCAGCATCAGGTGGTTGTCGGTGCCGCCGGAGACCAGGTCAAAGCCGTGGGACAGCAGCGCCGCAGCCAGAGCCTTGGAATTTTTCACGATCTGCCGGGCATACTCCCGGAATTCCGGCTGCATGGCCTCCTTCAGGCAGATGGCCTTGGCGGCGATGACGTGCATCAGAGGTCCGCCCTGGGTGCCGGGGAAGACGGCGGAGTTGATCTTCTTGGCAAATTCCTCCCTGCCCATAATGAGGCCGCCGCGGGGTCCGCGAAGGGTCTTGTGGGTGGTGGTGGTGACGATGTCGGCATAGGGCACGGGGCTCATATGGACGCCGCCTGCCACAAGACCCGCGATGTGGGCCATATCCACCATCAGAAGCGCGCCGTTGGCATGGGCGATCTCGGCAAATTTCTGAAAATCAATGGCCCGGGGATAGGCCGACGCGCCGGCGACGATGAGCTTGGGCTTGTGGATCTCCGCCAAACGGGCCACCTCGTCGTAGTCGATACGGCCCGTTGCCGGATCGACACCGTAGGAGACGGCGTTGTAGACCTTGCCCGACTGGTTGGCGGGCGCGCCGTGGGTCAGATGACCGCCGCCGGCCAGACTCATGCCCAAAATGGTGTCGCCCGGCTGGAGCAGAGCGGCGTAGACCGCCAGATTGGCCTGGGCGCCGCTGTGGGGCTGGACGTTGACAAATTCCGCGCCGAACAGGGCCTTGGCGCGGGCGATGGCCAGACGCTCCACCTCATCGACGACCTCGCAGCCGCCATAGTAGCGCTTGGCAGGCAGGCCCTCGGCGTATTTGTTGGTCAGAACGGTGCCCATGCAGGCGATGACCGCCGGAGAGGCGATGTTTTCCGAGGCGATCAGCTCGATGTTGCGTCTCTGGCGGCGCAGCTCATCTCCGAGCAGGGCGCCGACCTCCTCGTCATAACGGTTGACAAATTCGATGTTGGGGGCAAGCTCTTGAAACATGACAGTTCCTCCTTATGATGTTCCGCCCTCATCAAAAAAAGATGAGTGCGGCCATCTCCGGCGACACTCATTTACAGATATTCCAAACGGAATCATCCTCTGTCCTTTTGCCTGAGAGATTCGGCTTTCGCCTTGCACCTTCGGCACTCAACTAAATGAGATTCTCCAGAGAGTCCCTCCGCAGCTCGGTCTGTTTTCCTGAGAGCATTACTCCTTCGGAGGACCCAATGGCCTCTTTCCCGAGCTGTTTCGACGGGTTATTTCTTTGTAGTTTTATTATATCGTATTCCCGGGGAATTGCAATGGTCACTTTCGCAAAATAATGTGGGAACCCCCGGGAGCGTTTCTGTGCAATTTGCATAGATCTCCGGCAGAAACCGGAAAAATATCTACAAAATGTCCTTCAGCTCCCGCAGGGCGTGGATCTCGAGATCCGGCGTCACCGGGCCTTGCAGAGGCTTGCGGCCGGGGTTAAACCAGCAGGTGCGGATGCCTGCGTTGAAGCCGCCTAAAATATCGCTGGTCAGACTGTCACCCACCATGAGGGCCTCAGACGGGTCAAAGTCCGGGATGTGGGCGAAGCAGTAGTCGAAATAGGCCCGCTCCGGCTTGTGGGAGCCGGTCACCTCGGAGATGAAAATATCCTTGAAATAAGGGCCGATCCCGGCGCTCTCGAGGCGGGAATACTGGGTGTCGGCCACGCCGTTGGAGGCCAGATACAGGTCGTATTTCGGCGCCAGATAGGCCAGCACCTCCTCCGCGCCCTCGACAAAATAATGGCCCACGCCCAGATAGCCCCGGTAGATGTCCTCGGCGTGCTGCGGCTCGATGGAGAGGCCCAGCTCGGCAAACAGCAGCTCAAAGCGCCGCACCAGCACCGTGTCCCGGGTGATTTCGCCCCGTTCAAAGGCCTCCCACTGGGCCTGGTTCAGTTCACTGTAGCGCCCCAGCAGGGCAGGTGTCGGCTCCAGGCCGAGGTCCCGGAAAGCCTTGGCGATGGCGACCCGTTCCGCCGCGCCGAAGTCCAGCAGGGTGTCGTCCAGGTCCAAAAAGATCGTTCGGTACATGGCAGGCCCTCAGAACAGCGCGGCAAGCATCCAGTCCCGCAGCAGCGCCACGGCGAAATAGCCCGCCGTCATACCGGCCACCATCACACCGCAGACCGCCGGGGTCAGACGGATGCTGAACACCTGCGTCACCAGCATAAAAAAGGAAAGTGCCCACGCCGCAAAGCTCACAACGCAGAAAACGGTGAAGACCGTCTGGTGGAACAGGGACAGCACCACGGACAACGCCACGACGGTCACGGGCAAGACGGCGCCGGTGCCGATGGCAGCCACCACGCTGCGCACGTCCACCCGCATCCGGGCCATGGCGGTCAGGGCGTAGAGCAGCAGGAAGGTCAGCACCGCCGCGATGACAGGGGCGAAAAGCCCGGTGACGAGCCATTGGACGGCGGCCCGGGTGATTCTGCTTGCGGCGTAGCGCAGGGTCAGCACCAGCACGGACAGCAGGCTCACCGCTACCGACGCCAGAAGCAAGGTCAGGCCGCTGCGGAAATCCCGGCGTTCGGCGCTGCGCCGCATGGCACCCACCGGATCCCTCAGGCAGCCCAGCCAGAGCTGGAGAAAGCCGTCGAGAGAGCGTTCCGCCCGCACCCGGCCGCCGGTCTTTGTTTCACAGGAGCAGACGCCGCTCTCCGGCATCGGTCTGCCGCATTTGTTGCAATAGTCTGCCATAGAAGTCCCTCCAAAAATCGTTCGTTTTTTATATTTTGTTATTATAATAAAAAAACGCCGCCGGTGTCAATCCTCGGATAAATTTTGCAGAACCCCTTTTCACAAGGACAAACCCA
>CAMFZO010000106.1 GCA_946006895.1 uncultured Clostridia bacterium
GATTCCTCTACGTCTCGTGGGCTCGGAGATGTGTATAAGAGACAGGAATTGACCGAAGCGCAGTTGACCGACGGCTGCATTGCCATTCTCGATCTGATGCTTGCCTGCAAGCTGGCACCCAGCAAGTCCGAGGCGCGCCGCTTGGTACAGCAGGGCGGCGTGTTTGCCAACGACGAAAAGGTGGCCTCTATCGACGCGCGCTTCACCGCCGAACAGCTCAAGGCGGGCGTCAAGCTCCGCAAGGGCAAGAAGGTCTACCACAAGGCAGTCCTGGCTTGATTGTTTTATATTCAAAAGCAGCAGCGCTGCCGTAGGAGGCTCCACGGCAGCGCTGCTGCTTTCGTATTTTTATAACAGAATGGTCGCCAACCAGGCGATACAGACCGGCGCGGCGCCCATGCCCATCCAGAACAGGGGCGGCAGATGCCGACGGGGTTTTGCCGCCGTCTGCTGGCGCAGATAACCGTCGGCCATCCGCCGTGCCTGCTCCAGCAGCTCCCGTTCGCCGACACCGTCCTTTTCCAGCGCGTCCTCCTTCAATAGGAAGATCGCCTGGTCAAAGAGCTTGGGGTCGGGGGATTTGACCACAATGACCTGCCGCGCATTTCCTTTTACCATATACATCCCTCCGAGGGGAGTTTTGCCAGAAAAACCGCCGCTCATACTCGGAGTATGGGCGGCGGTTTTCACACGAAGGATATTTATACTTCAAACAGGTGGCCGTCCTGGATGCGGCAGACCTTGTCCATTTTGGGCAGCACGTCCATGTCGTGAGTGGCCACGATGACGCAGTAGCCGTCCTTATGGGCCAGGTCTGCCAGCAGCTCGATGATGCGGCTGCCGTTTTCCGTGTCCAGATTGCCCGTCGGCTCGTCGGCCAGCAGGAGCTTGGAATCCATGCTGATGGCCCGGGCGATGGCAACGCGCTGTTGCTCGCCGCCGGAGAGCATCCCGGGGAAGCGGTCCAGAACCGTTTCCGGCAGATTGACCTTTTGGATCAGCTCCTTTGCCCGGTCGCGGGCTTTCTGACCCGTAAAGCCCCGCAGCTCCATGGGATAGGTGACGTTCTCCGAGACCGTCAGCAGCGGAAAAAGCCGGAAGGACTGATAGATGACTGCGGCATTCTCCCGGCGGTAGCGGTTCAGGTCCATTTTAGCGGTGGACTTCCCCTCAAAGAGGATTTCACCCTCCTGGGGCAGATCCAGTCCGGCCATCAGGGACAGCAGGGTGGACTTGCCGGAGCCGGATTTGCCCACCAGAGCGTAAAGGAGGCCCTCTTCAAAGGCGTAGGAGACGCCGCGCAGGGCATCCACCTGCTGATAGCGGGAGCGATAGCTGTATTTTACATTTTTGACTTCCAAAATCGCCATGAGTAGACCTCCAATCATTCACGGTCTGAAAGGACTGCCAGAGCTTTCGATCTCATGAGACGGGCAATGCTTACCGCGCTGCCCAGCAGCCAGCAGCCTGCAAAGGCGGCGATGAGACAGAGATAGAGGGGCTTTACCGCGCCGCCAAAGAGATACCACAGACCAAAGCCGCAGACACAGCCCAGCAGCAGCAAGAGAAGCTGCTCGGTGAAAAATGTCAGGAAAATTCGCAGGCGCTGGGTGCCCATGCCCCGCATGATGGCGATCTCGCTTTTGCGCGAGAGGATCAGCAGGTAGGAGATGACCAGGGCGATGACGCCGGTGAGAAGATAGAGAAAGATATACAGCGCGTCCAGATACTGGATCTGGCGGTTGAGGGTGCGCACGCTGACGTTGTAGTCCATGTCGCAGATGACCATGTAGTTTCGGGCATCCAGGCTCCCCGGGGTGGTGAAGCCGCAATCGGCCAGGGCATCCCGCAGCGCGTCCAGATCGTAGGCGCTTTTCAGGGTGAAGACGGCGCTCTGGCAGCGCAGACCGGGCAGCTTGCTCTGGGTATCGGCTTCCGTGTAGCGGTAGGCATCCCAGAGGAATGAGGCCTTGTAGCCGGTGGGGGAGACGTAGACGTCCGCCGTCAGCTCGTCGGTCTTTCGGAAGACACCGAGGATGTTGGCAGTCAGTTCAACGCCGTTGTCGTCCGTATAGAGGATGTAGCCTGTGACACTGTGCGCGCCGCCCAGGGCGTACAGGTATTTTTCGTAGATCTCCTCCGAGATCATGCAGCAATAGGCGTTGGGGACGGACAGATCCATTTTGTCACAGCCGGAGAAGACCTGCAGCCCGGGCACCGTGTCCGGAAGGAGGACTTCTTGATAGAACGCCTCGTCCTCCAGGTTGTTTTCATCCAGCACGTGGACGGTGAAATCCTCCTGCGGGGCGCCTGAGCCGTACTCACGGTAGCCTACGCGGGTGACCTGGCCGCTGTGGGAATAGAGCATCCGGAAGGCGTCGTTTTCCGCGCAGGTGCCCGGCTCGGTGCCGATGGGGAAGAGACATTCATAGGGGGAGTAGATGGTCTCCTCCGCCGCAGCCAGCTCATAGGAGCCGACCACCAACAGGTCAAAGGTGGCGGCTTCATACGTTCCGTAGTTGCCGGGCGGCGTCAGGGTGTCGATCAGGACGCGGATGATGCTGCCAAGGCCGATGCCCTCGCGCTCCATCATGGTCTCCGGCAGCAGGCACACGCCGCACTGGGGACCGCGTAGACAGCTTTCATCATAGCCCTCCAGCCAGGTGACGGAGGGAGTCTTATAGAAATATTCCGGCGAGTTGGTCAGAGAGGTGGTAGCGACCCATTCCGGCTCCTGCTTCATCTGGTTGAGCCAGTTCTCATAGGAATAGATACCTCTGGGAATGTAGGGTTCGTCCAGAAAATAGGTATTGCCCGCTGTGTCGCTGACCAGACCCACATAGCGGTAGTGAGCCAGGCTGCGGCTTACATCCAGAGAATGAAGCAGGCCGGTATCATAGAGTTCCTGCAGGTTTTTCGCCGGAATGACCAGGTCCTTCATGTCCAGACCCTTGCTGTTGGAGGCATAGCCGCGGATGACCGTGTTTTCTCCGATGTTCGCAAGCTGCTCCCGGTAGATGTCGGAGGTGGAGGTGAGCTGCCCCAAAAAGACGGTGAGGATCACGGCCAGCAGCACGACGGCCGCCGTCCGCACACCACCGCGCCGGATGGAAAGCAGGGCGTATTTCAGCCGTCCGTGCAGACGCGAGGAATGGCCGGTATGCTTCGGCGCAGGGGCTTTTTTGCGCTTTTTGGCCGTTTTCTTTTTCAGTGTTTTGCCGACAAAGACGGCGCAGACTGCCAAGACTGCCGCCACAAGGATGGCTGCCGCCGTCAGATAGAGGGCGGCGGAGGACACCGGGGCGAATTCCAGGGTGCGGGTCACGGAGAGGTATTCATTGGAAAATCGGGTGTCCACGGTCTGATATTTTTGGGAAAACTCCGCCACATACCGGAGGACCCGGCTCTCCAGCAGCCTGCCCAGGACTGCGCCCAGAGCCGAGGCAACAAGGGCGATAGCTCCGCAGGCAGACAAGAAGTAGCAGTAAACGTGGAGCTTGCCGCTGCCCAGGGCCAGCATGGTCTGGGCCGCCTCCCGCTGACGGGAGACAAATAGAAAGCTGAACAGCGCCAGAACGCAGAGGACGACCAGTGCGCAGACGGCCAGGAAGATCCGCAGGATGCTCTGAAGCTCACGGAAAGGCTCTGCCACGGTGCCGTAGCCCTGATCCAGAACGGTCAGGCGGAAGCCGTTGGGCAGCATGGCCGAGGCGGCGGCGTAAAATTCGGAGGAGCGGTCATTGTCCAGGACAAAGGTGCCCACCTGATAGCCTGTCGGATACTCGCAGGGGTCGTATTCTTTGCTGTCGGGCAGGAAGACCCAGTCGGGGAAGTCGGCTGTCGCCTTGTAAATGCCGACGACGGTAAAGGGCACATCGTCTGTGAAGCTCATGTCCTGCAGGTCATATATCCCGCCCTCGTGGAAGTGGAAAGAAATGGGCACGCTCTGACCGCAGGTGACGCCGAAAACCGACGCCAGCCGATTGGAGATAACGCAGACATGGGCACCTGCGGCATATTCCTCCGCGTCAAACAGGCGGCCCTGGGTCAGAATCAGCTCCTCCTGCTGGAAGGGGCGCAGGACCTCGGCGTTTTCCGTAAAGATTGCCCGGAAGCCGTTGTTCCGCGCGGCGTAGATGTCCGCTACAGTGCGGTAGACGCTGTCCTCCGGCAAAACGCCGCCGTCCAGAACGGCATAGGGCGCCGGGCTTACGGTTTCCTCTGCAAGCTCCAGGTACGCAGGCTCCGGGGTCAGCCAGGGATAGCTGTTGGAGCCGGAGAAGAAGCGACCGGTGAATACATAGACGGCATCGGTGTCGATGTCGGCGTCTTGGAGATTGGACAGGAAAACGCCCTTGCCGGTATAATCTGTGCTGGAATAGAGTGTCTCCTGGATGATGCCCAGATAGGCCTCGGTGCTGTCGCTCCAGATCAGATTTTTGACAATGATGACCGCGCAGTCCCGGTCATAGACCTCCACATCGGAGCGATGGGTCCCAGCCACCAGACCCAGGGCGCTGCGGTTGGGCTGGTAGCGCTCGACGCCGGGCAGGGAGGCCATGGCGTCTATGTCCAGCTCGCCGCTGTGCAGGCTCTGTGCCAGCCCTTCGTCGAAGACCTTGCTGTCCGGATAGGAATGGCCGATGTATTCCAGCTCGGCGATGGTCTGATAGTAGACGTCGCAGTCGTTCAGATAGCCGGAAACGGCGCTGTAGACGCACAGTCCCAGGGCAAGGACCGCCGTCAGCGACAGCAGCAGGAAGAAAAAGAGAACGGCTTTTCCCGGACTTCGCAGAACGCTTCGGATACCGTTTTTCACCGGCAGCACGGCAGGACCTCCCTTCGTTTTTTCGATCATTATACCGTGTATTCGGGTGACTGTCAATCATAACCACGGGCTGGTGGTTTTCTTTCATCAATGAAAAGGAGCGCTGCCGAAACAGCGCTCCCAAAAGAGGTCAAAAACATTTTTCCATCCGCTTTTTGCGGCAGGATTCCACCTTGCCGCAGTGATAGCACAGCTCGTTTTCGCAGACGCCGCGCTCAAAGAAGGTGACGATATTCTGCACCGTGGTCTGGGCGATGTTGCCGAGGGCTTCCTCCGTCAGGAAGGCCTGGTGGGAGGTGAGCAGGACGTTGGGCATGGAGATCAGCCGCGCCAGGGTGTCGTCTTCCACGATGTGGCCGGAGAAGTCTTCAAAGAAGATGTCCGACTCCTCCTCATAGACATCCAGACAGGCGGCGCCGACCTTGCGGGACTTGATGCCCTCCAGCAGGGCCTCGGCATCAATGAGCGCGCCGCGGGAGGTGTTGAGCAGGTAGACGCCCTTTTTCATCTTTTCAATGGCGGCAGCGTCGATGATGTGATAGGTCTCCTCCGTCAGAGGGCAGTGCAGGGAGATGATGTCGCTGCGGCGGAACAGCTCGTCCAGACTGACATAGTTGTAATCGGCGTCCTGGACGGGGTACTTGTCGTAGGCCAGCACGTGCATCCCGAAGCCACGGCAGATGTCAATGAACACCCGGCCGATCTTGCCC
>CAMFZO010000107.1 GCA_946006895.1 uncultured Clostridia bacterium
GAAGTGCACGATGGCTTAATTGTGTAAGGTTGTATACTTTACCGGCCTCGTCCTTTCGGCGGTGGCCGGTTTTTGTATAATCAATTCGTTCATATTTTGAAAGGAGAATGAAAAATGAAAAAGGTTGTAGCATTTGTATTGGTTATGGTCATGGCAGCGGCCCTCTTTGTCGGCTGCAGCAGCTCCGGCGCTGACAGCGGCGCATTGAAGGTCGGCTTTGTCGGCCCCCTGACCGGTGGCGCAGCCATTTACGGCAACGCTGCCAAGAACGGCGCTGAACTGGCTGTGAAAGAGATCAATGCCAAGGGCGGCATCCAGATCGACTTCAACCCGCAGGATGACGAAAACGACGCTGAAAAGTCCGTCAACGCTTACAACAATCTGGTTGACTGGGGCATGCAGACTCTCGTCGGTGCCGTAACCACCACCCCCTGCGTCTCCGTTTCCGCTGAGGCTTACAAGGACCGCATCTTCACCCTGACCCCCTCCGCAAGCTCCACCCAGGTCACGGAAGGCAAGGACAACGTTTATCAGCTCTGCTTCAACGATCCCAACCAGGGCACCGCTTCCGCCCAGTACATCAGCGAGCACTTTGCCGATGCCAAGGTTGCCGTCATCTACGACAACGGCAGCGCCTACTCCAGCGGCATTTATCAGACCTTTGACGCAAAAGCCAAGGAGCTGAACGTCAACGTCGTATCCGTAAGCACCTGCACCGAGGACACCACCGACTTCTCCGTCCAGGTTTCCGCCGCGAAAGATGCCGGCGCAGACGTCGTCTTCCTGCCCATCTACTACACCCCCGCTTCCCTGATCCTCAACTACGCAAATTCCGTCAGCTATGCTCCCATCTTCTTCGGCGTTGACGGCATGGACGGCATTCTGACCGTCGAAGGCTTTGACACCTCTCTGGCTGAGGGCGTCATGCTGCTGACCCCGTTCGCTGCCGATGCTCCCGACGAAGCCACCCAGTCTTTCGTCAAGGCTTATCAGGAAGCATACGGTGAGATCCCCAACCAGTTCGCTGCTGATGCTTATGACTGCATCTACGCCATCTATCAGGCGTTCACCGCTGCCGGCTGCAAGACCAGCGATTCTGCTGAGGACATCTGTGATGCTCTGGTCGCGCAGTTCAATACCATGAGCTTCAGCGGTCTGACCGGTGCCAACATGACCTGGACCGATGGCAAGGTCGACAAGGCTCCCGCCGCCGTGGTCATCAAGAACGGCGTCTATGTGGATGCCGGCTGAGGATTGAACTAACTGTATTATGGGCACGCTGCAAGGTTCTGCTCGCCTCTCAGGCAACGGAGCATGGGTTTTTGCAGCGCGCCCATCCTCACTTTCCCCGCTTATACAGACATCCGTTCCGGAGGTTAACTTATGGCATTCTTATCCAACCTGATTAACGGCTTGAGCCTCGGCAGCGTCTTTGCCATCATCGCCCTCGGCTATACGATGGTCTACGGCATTGCCAAGATGCTCAACTTTGCCCACGGCGACGTTATCATGATCGGCGCTTACGTGTCCTTCGTGACCATCACCTCCATGGACGTGCCGCCGCTGCTGGCACTGCTGATCGCCATGTGCGTCTGCACCATCCTGGGCGTGGTCATCGAGCGGCTGGCTTACCGTCCCCTTCGTTCGTCGCCCTCTCTGGCGGTGCTGATCACCGCCATCGGCGTCAGCTATCTGCTGCAGAATGCTGCGCTGCTGATCTGGTCCTCCAACACGAAGGTCTACCCCTCTATCGTGACCTTTGAACCCCTCCATCTCTTTGGCGGCGCACTCACCGTTCGTGGTGAGACCATCGTCAGTATCTGCACCTGTATCATCGTCATGATCGGCCTGACTTTCTTTACCGGCAAGACCAAGACCGGTAAAGCCATGCGGGCCGTCTCCGAAAACCGTCAGGCTGCCGAGCTGATGGGCATCAGCGTCAACCGCACCATCACCATCACCTTTGCCATCGGCTCCGCCCTTGCCGCTATTGCCGGTGTGCTCTATTGCTCCATGTATCCGGTCCTGACGCCGACTACCGGCTCCATCCCCGGCATCAAGGCCTTTACCGCCGCTGTTCTGGGCGGTATCGGCTCCATCCCCGGCACCCTGGTAGGCGGACTTCTGCTGGGTATCATCGAAATCTTTGGCCGTGCCTACATCAGCCAGGACCTGAGCGATGCCATCGTTTTCGCGGTCCTGATCGTTATCCTTCTGGTCAAGCCCAACGGCCTGCTTGGCAAGAAGGTCACTGAGAAAGTTTGAGGTGAGAGCGATGCGTTTATGGAAATCGAAAACCTCGCGGCAGAACCTCATCACTCTTGCCGTTTTGTCTGTACTCTTTGCGTTGTTTTACGGTCTGGATTCCGGCGGCGTCCTCAAGCGCAGTCTGAGCGGCCAGTTGGTGCCCATCTGTGTCTATATCGTCATGGCGCTGTCCCTGAATCTCACCGTAGGTATCATGGGCGAGCTGAGCCTGGGTCACGCGGGTTTTATGAGCATCGGCGCTTTTTCCGGTGTCGTCGCCGTGACCATGCTGGGCAATTCCATTGAAAGCCCCGCCCTGCTCATGACCCTCGGCATCATCATCGGTGCCGCGCTGGCCGGTGTTGCAGGCTTCCTCATCGGTATCCCCGTGCTTCGTCTGCGGGGTGACTACCTGGCCATCGTCACCCTGGCCTTTGGCGAGATCATCAAAAACATTCTCAACTGTCTCTATGTGACCATTGACGCCGACGGCCTCCACGCTGCCATGTTCAACGGCATGGAGCTGAGCGGAACCTTTATCATCAATGGTCCGCAGGGTGCTTCCATCACCAACCGCATTTCCACCTTCGGCACAGGTATCGTGCTGGTCATGGTGACCCTCGTCATCATTATGAACTTCGTCCACAGCAAGGAAGGACGCGCCATCAAGGCCATCCGTGACAACCGTATTGCAGCCGAGTCCGTCGGTCTGAATGTCACCGCCTACAAGATGAAGGCCTTTGTGCTCTCTGCCGCTATGGCTGGCGCGGCAGGCGTCCTGTTCGCTATGAACTATTCCGCCATCGAGCCGAAGAAGTTCAACTTCAACACCTCCATCAGCGTCCTTGTTATGGTGGTTCTGGGCGGCATGGGCAACCTGCGCGGCTCCATTATCGCCGCCATTGTGCTGACGGTACTGCCGGAGTTGCTGCGCGGCTTTGACGACTACCGTATGCTGATCTACGCCGTCGTTCTGATTCTGGTCATGGTCCTTGGCGCCAACACCCGCTTCCAGCAGTTTAAGATCACCATGAAAGAGAAGCTGAAAAAGCGCTTTTCCAGAAAGGAGGCGGCGAAATGAGTCAGAAGCAGCAGACAAAGATGGTGCCGCTGCCGACAGACATCATCATCCCCGAACGTGACCTGGGCAAGCAGCCCGTTTTGGACATCCGCAACCTGGGCATCGACTTCGGCGGTCTGACCGCCGTAGACGAGTTCACCCTCGCCATCGGCAAAACGGAGATCGCCGGCCTCATCGGTCCCAACGGCGCCGGCAAGACCACGATTTTCAACCTCCTGACCAACGTCTATCAGCCCACCCGCGGCTCCATCCTGCTTCAGGGCATCGACACCAAGGGCATGACCACCGCCCAGGTCAATAAAATGGGCATCGCCCGTACCTTCCAGAACATCCGCCTCTTTGGCGGTATGTCCGTGCTGGACAACGTGAAGGTTGGTCTGCACAACAGCATCAAATGCTCCATGTTCAGCTCGATCCTTCATCTGCCCGGCTACTACAAGGCGGAAAACGCGGCCCGTGCGCGCTGCATGGAGCTGTTGGACTTCATGGGCATGGCGGACATGGCCCAGTATCAGGCCGGTTCCCTGCCCTACGGCGCACAGCGGCGTCTGGAGATCGTCCGCGCCCTGGCCACCAATCCGGCCATCATTCTGCTGGACGAGCCTGCCGCCGGTATGAACCCCTCGGAGACCGCAGAGCTGATGGATCACATCCGCCGCATCCGTGACGAATTCCAGATTGCCGTCATGCTCATAGAGCACGACATGAATCTGGTCATGGGTGTCTGCGAGGGCATCGCCGTGGTGAACTACGGCAAAATCATCGCCAAGGGAACGCCGGAGCAGATCTGCAACAACCCCGTCGTCATTGAAGCCTATCTCGGAAAGAAAGGAGCCGGAGAACATGCTGCTGAAAGTTGATAACATCCATGTCTACTACGGTGCCATTCACGCCATCAAGGGCGTCTCTTTCGAGGTCAACGAGGGCGAGACCGTCGCTTTGATCGGCGCCAACGGTGCGGGAAAGTCTACAACGCTGAAGACCATTTCCGGCCTGATGCACCCCAAGAGCGGTTCCATCCAATTCTGCGATAAGGACATCACCCATATGGAGGCCTACCGTCTGGTGAGCCAGGGCCTTGCCCACGTGCCGGAGGGACGTCATATCTTCTTGCAGATGACCGTCCAGGAAAACCTGGAAATGGGTGCCTTTACCAGCAAAGGCAATTTTGACGCCAACCTGGATCATGTGTTTACCCTCTTTCCGCGGCTGAAAGAGCGCCGCAAGCAGGTGGGCGGCACCCTCTCCGGCGGCGAGCAGCAGATGCTTGCTATGGGCCGCGCCCTGATGATCTCGCCCAAGCTGCTGATGCTGGATGAGCCGTCTATGGGTCTGGCTCCCATTCTGGTGGAGCAGATCTTCAGCATCATCCGGGACCTGCGCAAGGCAGGGACAACCATTTTGCTGGTGGAGCAAAACGCCGGCATGGCCCTGGATATTGCCGACCGTGCCTACGTTCTGGAAACGGGCAAGGTCACCCTCTCCGGCACTGGTGAGGAGCTTGCCCACAGCGACAAGGTTAAAAAAGCCTATCTGGGCGGCTGATCATCGATAGAAAACGCACCGCGAAGCAATTTGCGGTGCGTCTTTTTATTGCAATCTGTCTTTCCGGCCGGTATAATGATAAAGAAAGGACGGTGAAGCCATGATAAAAAAACGGAAAGCTGTACGGAAAAGCCCCTATGCTCTGGTGACCGACTGCTATCTGCTTCTGATGGCGGCCGTCTTTCCCCTCTGGTTTCACAAGGGCGGCCTGACGGACATCGCCAAGGCCAAGGCAAACTTTTTTCTGATCCTCAGCGCGGTATATCTTTTCTCCCTGCTTTTCCTGTTTTTGGGAGATCTTTTCCACGGACGAGTTCGTTTTTCTTCTGTAATTTCCGCTGTCAGGCGTTCTTTCTGGCCGCAGAGGTTCATTCTTTTCTATTTGCTTTTCACGCTGCTGTCGGCCCTCCTGTCCGACTACGGCAGCGTCGTCTGGCTCGGAGGGAGCCGTAATGAGGGCGCGCTGTGCATCGCGGCCTACTGTCTGGTCTTTCTCTGTGTTTCCTCTTTTTATGAGCCAAACCCCTTACTGCTCTTCGGCTTTGGAGCATCGGTAACGGTGTTCTGTATCATTTCGATTCTACAGATTCTTGGATTTAATCCTTTCGGACTGTTTCCGGAAATCGGCGCGGACAACCC
>CAMFZO010000108.1 GCA_946006895.1 uncultured Clostridia bacterium
GTTCTGAACGAAACTGAACAGAAACGGAGAAATTCATATGAAACCGACTGCCATCGTATATACATCCAACACCGGCTACACCGCCGAATACGCCCGTCTGCTGGGTCAAGCAACCGGACTGCCGGTCTATGCTCTCTCCGAGGCATCCGGAAAGCTGAACAGCGGCGCTGCCATCGTCTATCTGGGCTGGCTCATGGCCGGAAAGGTCCAGGGTTACGGGAAAGCCGCAAAACATTATTCCGTACGCGCCGTCTGCGGCGTGGGCATGGGCACGACAGGCTCCCAAATGGAGGACGTGCGCAAGACAAACGCCCTCCCGGCAGATCTGCCGCTTTTCACCCTGCAGGGCGGCTTTGACATGGCAAAGCTCCACGGTATCTACAAATTCATGATGACCGTTATGGCAAAGACCCTGGGAAAGCGTCTTGCCGGAAAAGCGGACCGCACCGCCGAAGAGGACCGTATGCTGGAGCTGCTGATCCACGGCGGCAGCTGCGTCCGGGAGGAGCATCTGAAAGACGTGCTGGCCTGGTATGAAAGTGTATAGCCCGCAAAGCAAAACAGACCCGCGTCCCCCAGAACAAGTCTCTGCGGGACGCGGGTTTTTCATTACAAAACGATGCGGAACAGGATGTCCTCGCCGTTGTTGCTGTGGACGGAGATCTTGCCTCCGTGGGCTTCTGCGGTGGCCCTGGCAACAGACAGCCCGATGCCGGTGCCGCCGGAATCGGTGCTGCGGGACTGATCCGGCCGGTAAAAGCGGTCAAAAAGCCGGTTGATGTCGGTGCCCTCCTGCAAATGGCAGGTATTGTAGACCTCGATGACCGTTCCGTTGTAACGTTTGGCGGCGGTCAGCCGGATCACGCCGCCCTCGTCGGAATATTTCACCGCGTTGTCCAGCAGGATGGACACCATCTGGCAGATGGCGGTACGGTCTCCGCGTAGGGTCAGCCCGTCAGCGATCTCCTGGGAAAACTGCTTCCCCTTTGCCCGTGCCACGGCGGCAAAGGGCTCCGAAAGCTCCCAGATGGCGTCGGTGAGGGAGAACTCCGTCTTTTCCGGGAAGGGGTTGGCCTCGTCCAACCGGGAAAGGGTGACCAGGTCCGACACCAGACGGGCCAGGCGCTTGGTCTGGCTCTGGATATTCTCGACCCATTCATTTTCGCCCTCCATGGCCAGAATGTCGGCGCTGGTGGCGATGGCGGTGAGAGGGGTTTTGATCTCATGGCCCGCGTCGGTGATAAACTGCTTCTGCTGCTCGATATTCTTCGCGAAGGGCAGAATAGCCCGCTTGGAAAAGAGCACCACCAGCACAAAAATGGCAAGATAGCTGATGAGCGCCACAGTGCAGGAGACGATCAGCAGGGTCCGCATGCTCTGTATCTCCGTCTCGGCGTTGAGAAAGACCACGGCGATCCGGTCACCGGATTCCTCCATGGAGAAGCGGTAATTGTCCCGGTAGCCGGAGGTATCCTCGCCCGACAGGACTTCAGCGGCATATTCCGCCGCCTGTGCAACGGAGACGGAGGAAATATAATCCTTGGAGATCTGCAGCACGACGCCGTCCGTGGTACACACCACGGAGAAAAAGCGCGTGCGGAACTGGGCCTCCGAGGAATGTTTGGAGGACGGCAGATTCCACTCTCCCTGAGGCGGCATCTCCCAACGGGTGTAGTCCAGCAGAACATCCAGTGTCTCGTCCAGATTCTCCGTATTGATCTTGTAATACCAAAGGTTCATAGCGGCCAGCAGTAGGAAAAGCACCACAAAAATGGCAGCCATGGCTGACAGGATGAACCGCCAGCGCATTTTTTTCAGCATTTCAGCGCCTCCAATGCGTAGCCCGCGCCGCGGATGGTACGAATCTCGATGTCCGCGCTGATCTGCTTGAGTTTTTTGCGCAGGAAGCCGATGTAGGTCCATACCACGTCCATGTCGGCATCGGAATCCAGGCCCCATATCTTATCCATGATATGCTCCGTGGAGAACACGTAGCCCGGATTGCGCAGGAAAAGCTCCATGACCTGAAATTCCTTGTTGTTCAGGCGCACGGATTGCTCCCCGCAGGAGAGGACATACTGGCCGCAGTCCAAAACGGTGTTTCCCAGACGGAGGGTGACAGAGGCGTAATTTCCGCTTCTGCGGCAGAGGGCACGGACCCGCGCCAGAAATTCGCTGGTGGCGAAGGGCTTGGGCAGATAGTCGTCCGCACCGGCATCCAGACCCGCCACCCGGTCCTCGACCTCTCCCTTGGCGGTGAGAAACAGGGCCGGTGTGTTCACGCCCTGCTGTCTTGCCTCCCGCAGGACCGAAATGCCGTCCCTGCCGGGCATCATAATGTCCAGAATCAGCGCGTCATAACAGCTATGCAGGATATAATCCAGGGCGTCGCTGCCGTTGTGAACCATGTCCACGGCATATTTATTCCGCTCCAGCACGACCTTCAGGGCCTTGGCGATGGAGATCTCATCCTCGGCGATCAAAACACGCATGCGAACCACTCCTTTGGTTTCTGTATACCACCCTCACCCGAAACCAAGTTGAAAAACGGGTCGTTTCAGAACGCCCAGTTGCCCTTGCGGAAGATGGGGACGGTCTTTCCGTCGCGGGTGACGGCGTCAATGTCCAGGTCGGCCGAGCCGATCATAAAGTCCTCATGGATCATGGAGTCGTTGACGCCCATCTTGCGGCATTCCTCAAGGGTGTACTTTTCAAAGTCCTTGATGGTGTCGGCAAAGCCCATGCCCAGGGCCAGATGGCAGGCGGCGTTCTCGTCAAAGAGGGTTTCATAGAACAGCAGGCCGGACTTCTGGATGGGGGAATCATAGGGCACCAGGGCACATTCGCCCAGATAGGCCGCGCCCTCGTCCATGGAAATGAGCTTTTTCAGCAGCTCCTCGTTCTTTTCCGCGTGGACCTCCACGGCCTTGCCGCCCTCAAAGCGGACGGAGAAATTCTCGATGAGCTGGCTCTGGTAGGACAAGGGCTTGGTGGAGTAGACGATACCCTCGGCTTTGCCCCGCATGGGAGAGATAAAGACCTCCTCCGTGGGGATATTGGGGTTAAAGAAGATGTTGTTCAGCGAGTATTCGCCGCCGCCCTTAAATTCGGCCTCGGGGATCATGCCGACCCGCAGATCCGTGCCGTTGCTGCTCTTGTAGACCAGCGTCTCGATGTTCAGGCTGTTGAGATAGGCGCAGCGGGCAGCCAGATCGTCGTTGTGGGCTTTCCAGGCTGCGATGGGGTCCTCGTCGACGCGGGAAGCATCCAGGATCGCCTCCCACAGCTTTTCCACCGCCTGAGCCTTGCTCAGGTTGGGGAACAGCTTTTTCGCCCAGGCGACGCCGGGCACAGCGGCGATACACCACTGGTACTTGTTCTCGAGCTGGTCCCGGTAGGGCTTGATAACCTTGTATTTGGCCTGCTGAGCCTTGGCCATCTTCTCCTGGTTGACGCCCTTCATGCCGTCAGGATCCTCGGAAACCAGGTAGATGCGGCAGGGGATCTCGTCGACATAGTGCTTCCAGCGGGCTTCCTCCCAGTCGGCGATAGTGCCCAGGTTTTTCTGACTGCGCCAGCGGACCTGGATCTTGTCCAACGGCTGATAGCACCAGTCCACGACGACCCGCTTGGCACCGGCGCGGTAGCACTCCTCCGCCACCATCTTGACAAATTCCGGCTGATCCAGCTCGGCAACGATAAAGACCTCCTGGCCCTTCTGCACGTTGACGCCCATGGTGGCGATGAGCTTGGCATAGCTTCTGAGTACGGTTTTTTTCATGTTCGATCTCCTTTGTTGATGTTTTCTTCATTGTAGCAGAGTTTCCCCTGTATTTCAACCTTGCAAAACAGCGAATATGTGGTTAGAATAGAAGAAAACCAAGGAGGCAGCTATGAACAGAGAAGAATTTGCCGTCCTGTGCAGTACCCGTCCCCTTTTGCTTGACGGTGCCACAGGTTCCAATCTGATGAAGCGGGGGATGCCCCGGGGCGTCTGCACGGAGTTGTGGATCGACGCCCATCCGGAGATTTTGCTGGATTTGCAGCGGGAATATGTAGCCGCAGGCTCGGATATTATCTACGCGCCCACCTTTTCCGCCAACCGCCGCACGCTGGATCGGGAGGGTCTGGGGGATCGTGTGGGAGAGCTGAACCGGCGTCTGGTCGCCCTTTCCCGGCAGGCTGCCGGCGGCAAGGCGCTGGTGGCAGGCGATATGACCACCACCGGCGTCCCGCTGGAGCCCAACGGCCCCATGGAATACAACCGTCTCCATGAGATCTACCGGGAGCAGGCCGCCGCTCTGGCCGAGGGTGGAGCGGACCTGATCGTCATTGAGACCATGCTGGGCATCGACGAGACCGCCGTCGCCCTGGAAGCCGCGCTGGAGGTCTGCGACCTGCCCGTTTTGTGCAGTCTGACGGTTCAGTCCGACGGCTCTGCCTACTTTGGCGGCAACTGTGTCGATGCGGTAGAGGAGCTGCAGGAGCTGGGCGCGTCGGCGGCAGGGATCAACTGCTCCTGTGGGCCGGAACAGTTGGTCAGCCTGGTGCGCAACATGAAAGCCGTCGCCAGAATCCCCCTGCTGGTCAAGCCCAACGCCGGAATGCCCGCCATTTCCGACGACGGCGAGGCAGTCTATCCCATGACGGCAACAGAATTTGCCGCCCATATGCAGGTGCTGCTGGAGGCAGGCGCGCACCTGATCGGCGGCTGCTGCGGCACAACGCCGGAATTTATCGCGGAGATGAAAAGAGAATTGCTATGACACTGACAAAAGAAAACGTCGATCTGTATGAGCTTCTGCGCCGCGAGGGCGGTTCCCTGCTGTATGAGGGCGCAGAGGGCTGTGTTGTGCGGGAGCAGGGCAAGGGCTCCGTTCTGACGGATATCCTGAATGGCGCGGCCCTGTGCCGTGTCCTGCGGAGTCTGGAGCTTCCCGATTTTTGGCAGATCACGGTCAAGAGCACGGACGCCCGCCGCGCCGTTAATGAGGCTTTCGGCTTTACCGGGGAGAATCCCTGCTCCCAGTGGATGTATGTTTCCGACCGGCCGCCGGTGCAGACGCCCCACGACATCCGCCCGCTGACCCCGGAATACGCCCAGCAGGCCGCCTCCTATTACCATCTGGTAGACAACAGCCTCTCCTACCTGCGCAAGCGCATTGCTGCCGGCCGGATGTGGGGCCTGTTTGAAGGTGGCAAGCTGGCCGGCTTCATTGGCACCCATCCCGAGGGTGCCATCGGCATGTTGGAGATCCTCCCCGAATACCGCCGCAAGGGCTACGGCTATGCACTGGAGGCCTTTCTCATCGACTGGCATCTGCAGCGCGGCTGGCATCCCTACTGCCACGTCGTCGACGGCAACGAGGCCTCCCTGCATTTGCAGAAGCGTCTGGGCATGGAGCAGGCCGCCCTCCCCGCCATCTGGGCCTGGAAGGAATAGAGTATCTTATACTAGAATCTGATAAAAAGGTTTAAAACCTTTTTATAGCGCCGAAGGCGC
>CAMFZO010000109.1 GCA_946006895.1 uncultured Clostridia bacterium
ATCAAAGATTTTTGCCACCTCCCTCATCAGAGGGAGGCTTTGGCGCGGCGCAAAAACGCAACTGCCCTATAAATGCCGATTTGCACCCGCAGGGGCGGCACCCGTAAAGGGCGCGCCGCATCCGTAAGGCTCGTTCCTCGCCAACGGCTGCGCAGCTATCAGCCGCCCGCGAACAGGCGTAGTCGTTTTGTCCAGTGAACGGTGAAGAGTGAATAGTGAATAGTGAATAGTGAATAGTGAATAGTGAATAGTGAATGACGGCGGTGTCTGCTTCGCAGACGAATAGAATCCGTGCGCAAAGCGCACACCACAGTTGTTCACTGTTCACCGTTCGTCATTCACTGTTCACTGATAGCCGCCCCTACACGGGAATACGGCGAATTATACCAGTCTCGAACCGGCGGGGATGGTGTCGTCCAGCATGACGAGATTCAGCTTGTCGCCGCGCTCGGCAGACAGCAGCATACCGCACGACTCCTGTCCCATCATCTTGCGCGGCGGCAGATTGGTGACGGCCACCAGAGTTTTGCCCAGCAGCGCCTCCGGCTCGTAGAATTTGGCGATGCCCGACAGAATCTGACGGGGGGTGCCGGTGCCGTCGTCCAGGGTAAATTTCAGGAGCTTTTCGGATTTTTTCACCTTTTCGCAGGTCAGGACCTTGACCACGGTCATCTCCACCTTGCAGAAATCGTCGAAGGAGACAGGAGGCAGAGGCTCGGGCAGCGGGTCCTCTTGCGGCACCTGGGGCTTCTCGGTGAGGGCCTCCAGAGCCGCCAGCTCCTTTTCCGCGTCGATGCGCGGGAACAGGGCGGGACCGGCGGTCACTTCCGCGTCGCGGGCAAGGCCGCCGAAAGAGCCCAGGCTGTCCCAGTCGGAGCAGGCGGCGCCGATGCGCTTCATAATCTCCTCGGTGGTGTCGGGCATAAAGGGCCGCAGCAGACCGGCGCAGATCCGCACAGTCTCCAGCAGGTGATACATGACGCAGGCCAGACGGGGCCGTTTGCTCTCGTCCTTTGCCAGAATCCACGGGGCGGTCTCGTCGATATACTTGTTGGCCCGGGAGACGACGGTGAAGATCTCGCTCAGGGCGTTCTGGAAGGCAAAATGCTCCATCTGCGTCTCGTAACGGGCGCGCAGAGAACCGGCGGCCTGCACCAGAGCGTCGTCCAGGGCGGCGTCATACTCCTGCTCCACGGGCAGCTTGCCGCCGAAGTATTTCTGCACCATGGCCACCGTGCGTGAGACCAGGTTGCCCAGGTCGTTGGCAAGGTCGGTGTTGATGCAGGAGATCAGCAGCTCGTTGGAGAAATTGCCGTCGGAGCCAAAGGGGAAGGATCGCAACAGGAAGAAGCGCAGGGCGTCGGTGCCGTAGCGCTCAGCCAGCAGGTAGGGGTCCACCACATTGCCCTTGGACTTGGACATCTTGCCGCCGTCCAGCAGCAGCCAGCCGTGGCCGTAGACCTTTTTGGGCAGGGGCATCTCCATGCTCATGAGCATGGCGGGCCATACGATGGAATGGAAGCGGACGATCTCCTTGCCCACAAAGTGGACATCGGCCGGCCAGTATTTCCCGTAGTCGTCGTATTTGTCATTCAGGAAGCCCAGGGCGGTGGTGTAGTTGAACAGGGCATCCACCCACACATAGACCACATGGCCCGGGTCAAAATCCACGGGGATGCCCCAGGTAAAGCTGGTGCGTGACACGCACAGATCCTCCAGGCCCGGGTCGATGAAGTTGTTGACCATCTCATTGACGCGGCTTCTCGGCTCCAGGAAATCCGTCTCGGTCAGCAGCTTGCGCACGGGGGCGGCGTACTTGGAGAGGCGGAAGAAATAGGCCTCCTCCTCCGCCGGCTGGCACTCGCGGCCGCAGTCGGGGCATTTGCCGTCCTTGAGCTGGCTTTCGGTCCAGAAGGATTCACAGGGCGTGCAGTACATCCCCTTGTAGGTGCCCTTGTAGATGTCGCCCTTTTCGTACATCTTTTTGAAAATCCTCTGCACCGCCTCGACATGGTAGTCGTCAGTGGTGCGGATAAAGCGGTCGTAGGAGATGTTCATCAGCTTCCACAGATCCAGAACGCCCTTTTCGCCGGTGACGATGTTGTCCACGAACTGCTTGGGGGTGACGCCGGCAGCCTTGGCCTTGTCCTCGATCTTCTGGCCGTGCTCGTCGGTGCCCGTCAGGAACATGACGTCACAGCCCCGCAGCCGTTTGTAGCGGGCCATGGTGTCCGTGGCCACGGTGCAGTAGGTGTGACCGATGTGGAGCTTGTCCGAGGGGTAGTAGATGGGCGTGGTGATATAGAATTTTTCCTTACAGCTATCGCACATAGTCGTATCCTTCTTTCAAAATAATTATCGTTTCCGCAGACGGTAATAGAGCCAGAGGATCAGGGAGCCCGCCGTTACGCCCGCCAGATCGATCCAGATGTCCTGCACCTGGGAGCCGCGTCCGGCGACGAAAAGCTGCAGCGTTTCGTCACACAGGGCGAGGAACAGACCGGCGGCCAGGGGCTTGAGCAGGAGGAAGCCTTTCGCCCGGTAGAGGGAGCCTGTCAGCAGCCAGCCGAGGACGGCGTATTCGCTGAAATGGGCCAGCTTCCGCAGGAGGGTATGGGTCATCCACGGGAAGACCTTCTGGACATAGTAGAGCAGGCTGAGACTTTCCGCACGGCTGTCCTCCGCGGTGCGCGAGGAGTGCCAGAAGATCAGCGCCAGCCAGAGAAAGGTCAGCAGGAGCCAAAGCCACAGTTTCTTTTTTTTCAATCAATCGCCTCCAGGATGTTTGCGGGAGCCGCAGGCGGTACGCCGTATCCCTGCGGCAAATACGGCACAGTACGCACATTATAATATAATAATATAGTATACCACAGAACGCCGAAAAAGGCAATGAATTTCCTGCTTTTTCCGCCGACGTAAAATTTCTCCTTTCCCTTGACCGCCGCCCCTTTCCGGGATAAAATGGGGTTGTGTATGATCTTGCGCGGCTGTTTGCCGCAGAACGGAACGGCCTATGAAACTTCTGATGAAAAATACCCTGATCTTTCTTCTGCTTCTGGCTCTGCTGGCGGGACTGCTGCCCGCAGCCTTCGCCGCCGACAGCTTTACCCTGCGGGGCGGTGCGCGGCTCTTTGCGGTGACGGACCGTCCGCCGGACGGTACTCTGCGCACCACGTTGGAGCTGGCTGCCGCCCAGTTTGCCGCCGCGCAGGTCCCGTCATCGGAACTCCTGCCCATCGCCTGGGGCGGCGAGGAGGACATTCTGCCGGGAGACATCGCCCTTCGCCGGGAGGACGGCTTTGGTGACGAGGGCTTCCGTCTGGAGATCGGCAGCGGCGGCACGGCGGTGTACTATTCCGGCGAAAACGGCCTGCTCTACGGCCTGAACGCCCTGCTGAAGCGGTTTCTCTCCGCCGGGAGCACTACCGTGGCGGCCTGCTCCCTGTCCGACGCGCCGGATACCGCCGAGCGCGCGGTGCAGCTGGACTGCGCCCGGAAATACTGGTCGGTGCCCTGGATCAAGAACCTGCTGCGGCAGATGTCATGGATGGGGTATAACGCCCTGGTGCTCCACATGACCGAGGATCAGGGTCTGCGCATGAACATCTGGTCCGAGGGGCCGGACTGTAACGGCAACGATTTCGGCTGGCTCTGCGGCTATGAGGCGGCCTCCTGGGCATCCGGCTACCCCGACACGGACCGGATCTATACTGCCGCCGAGCTTCGCGACATCGTGGAGACGGCGAAGCTCTACCACATTGAGATCATCCCCCAGGTGGATGTGCCGGACCACTGCGACTACCTTCTGAACCGCGTGGCAGAGCGGTTGGAACAGGGCATTCTGACCTTCCGCTGCGGCGGCAGGACCTACACCGTCCGCTCAAAGCTCAGTGCCTCGGACAACGGCGGCGTCATCAACATAGCCGACGAGACGGCCCGCAGCTTTTCCCTGGCTCTCATCGACGCCTACGCCGCTTTTTTTGCCGACCTGGGCTGTACGAAAATGGGCATCGGTTGCGACGAAGTGGAGACGGATGACGCTTCCTGGGCAGCCTACGCCGCACAGTACGGCGGCAGCACTGTCTATGACGCCTTTGTCCTCTACGTCAACCGGGTCTGCGCTCTGCTGAAGACGCGGGGCTACCGGGTGCGGGCCTTCAACGACTATCTCTGCCGTCCCTCGGCCATTGAGCCGGACAGGGACCTGGAGCTGTGCGTCTGGACCGGCGCTTCCTCCGGCGACATCGGGGACCGGACGGTGTATAACTGCATCGAAAACTTCTGCTACTATGTCCTGCGGAACAACGGCACCTACGGCGACGCACGGGACGAGGACTGCGCCCAGTGGGCCTTCCACCACTCCACCGCGGAGCGTATTTTCTCCGGCTGCGGCGGCGAATGTGGCTATTATTCCTGCACGCACCCGGAGGGCTGGGACCCCTCCCGGCTCTACGGCTACAGCGCAGAGGAAAAGACCGTCGTCTCCGGCAGCCGTCTGGGCGGAGGCTGTTACCTCATTTGGGGTGACTGGGCCGGTTGGAACACGGAAACGCAGGTCTGGGAGGGCGTCGATGCCGCCGGCATCTACAACCTCCTTGACCGCCTGTGGGCCAACGCGGCAAAGCAGTGGGACTGGGACGCCGATGCGGCCCTCTCCTACGGGGACTTTGCGGCCCGGACCGCGCCCTACCGCACCTATCCCGGCTTCACCTCCTGCACAGCGGAGCCGGATCTGCCCCTGACCGCCGTGAGAGTGACGGTCAAGCTGGCGGGAAAGGAAATGGTGCTGGACGAGCGGCACACCTGGGCGGCCACGGGAAATACCTGCCGTGTTGATCTGCCCTTCTATTACGGCTGCCGGTATCTTGGCACACAGGGCGCGGTGCGGAAGCCGCTCCCGATGGGCACGGGGACCGTCTGCGGCATCGCCGTGGGAGAAAAAACGGAGGTGACGGTTTGGCTTCAAAACGCGCCGGATCCGACGCTGCTGCGGCTGATTTGCGCGGCGGAGGATTCGGAAACGGCGGACTTGGGCCGCCGCTTCTGTGAGCGCATAGCCCCTGCCCCGTCGGTCTATACCACCCAGGCCGAGCTGGACGCCTGTCTCCGGGCGGTCGTAACCGAGGGACGGTGAACAGGTGAAGGGCTAAGGGTGAATAACTGTGGTGTCTGCTTCGCAGACGATAAAAAAGGGGCATGCCGGGATCGGCATGCCCTCAGTCTGTCGAAAAACTATCTTTTGATGAGAAGCCTCCCTCTGATGAGGGAGGTGGCAAAAATCTTTGATTTTTGACGGAGGGAGAGAAAATGCAGCAGATTTTTACTTGTTTCCGATAAAGACAGAACATTTTTATTCTCTCCCCCAGTCACGGCTGATGCCGTGACAGCCCCCTCGTCAGAGGGGGCCAAGGGACTTTTTTGACACGCTG
>CAMFZO010000110.1 GCA_946006895.1 uncultured Clostridia bacterium
CTATGAGGCGGCGCTGCGGCTGGTGCTGACGGAACAGATCAAAAAACTCACCCATGATTTAAAATCCCTGATGCGGAAGCTGCTGGAGCAGGGGCTGCCGGTGGAGGGTTTCATTTTTGACACCGCGCTGGCGGCCTATCTTCTCGATGCCACGCGGGGCAAATACGATCTTCCCGCCGTTGCCGAAGCCTACGGGCATTTTACCCTGCCTTCCGCTGCCGACACCACGCCGGAGGGGGTGCTGTTCAGCGCCGTCGCGGCGGTGGAGGCGGTCTATGAGCCGCTGCTGACCCAACTACGCGACCAGGACAGTGACAAGCTCTATTTTGACGTGGAGCTGCCTCTCTGCCGCGTTTTGGCGGAGATGGAGCGCGACGGCGTCCTGGTGGACCGGGGCGCGCTGCGCAGCTTCGGTGATATGCTCTGTGCCCGCATTTCCGACTGCGAGGCCCTGATCTACGAGGCTGCCGGCGGGGAATTCAACATCAACTCCACCAGGCAACTGGGAGAGCTTCTCTTTGACAAGCTGAAGCTGCCCCCAGTCAAAAAGACCAAGAGCGGCTATTCCACCAACGCCGAGGTGCTGGAAGCCCTGCGGGACAAGCATCCCGTGGTGCAGGCGATCATGGACTACCGTATGCTGACCAAGCTGAAGTCCACCTATGCTGACGGCCTGCAAAAGGAGATCGCCACAGACGGCCGCATTCACACCACCTTCCAGAATATGGTCACCGCCACGGGGCGGCTGTCCTCCACGGAGCCGAATCTGCAGAATATCCCCGTGCGGACGGAGCTGGGCAGCGAGATACGGAAGATGTTTGTGCCCCGCGACGGGTGGGTTTTTGTGGACGCAGATTACTCTCAAATTGAGCTGCGGGTCCTGGCCCATATCGCAAATGATCGGCAGATGCAGGCGGCATTCCGCTCCGGCGAGGATTTCCACAGCGTCACCGCCTCTCAGGTGTTCAACGTGCCCCTGGAGCAGGTCACGCCCCTCATGCGCCGCCATGCCAAGGCGGTGAATTTCGGTATCGTCTACGGTATTTCCGAATTCTCCCTGGCTCAGGACATCGGCGTCAGCCGCGCCGAGGCCAAGGAATATATCAACAGCTACCTGAGCAAATACAGCGGCGTCCGGGATTATATGAAGCACATCGTGGAGACGGCCCGGGAGCAGAGCTATGTGGAGACTGCTTTTCACCGCCGGAGAAAGATCCCGGAAATCAACAGCACCAATTTCAATGTCCGCAGCGGGGCGGAGCGTATCGCCCTCAACACGCCGGTTCAGGGAACGGCCGCCGACATCATCAAGCTGGCCATGGTCCGAGTGTTCCGCACCCTCCAGGAGCAGGCGCTGCAGGCAAGGCTCATCTTGCAGGTTCATGATGAGTTGATTGTCGAGTGTCCGGCCTTTGAGGCCCAGCGCGTCATGGACATTGTGACTGAGGCCATGGAAAGCGCCGTCAGGCTGACGGTGCCCCTGGTCGCGGAGGCAAAAATGGGCGAAAGCTGGTATGATGCAAAATGATCGTTCCGATGAAGCCGTCCCATGTGCCGCAGATCGCGGCCCTGGAAAAGCTGTGTTTTTCCGACCCCTGGAGCGAAGCCTCCGTGGCTGCCGAATGTGAAAATCCATTGAGCCTCTGGCTGGTGGCGGAGCGTGACGGAAAGGTGGCCGGCTATATCGGTTCTCAGTCCGTGCCGCCGGAGGCCGACGTGCTCAATCTGGCGGTGGCCCCAGATTGCCGCAGACAGGGCCTGGGCAGAAAGCTCCTGTGCACACTGACAGAGCTTTTGCACAGCAGGGGCATCGAGGCCCTTTCCCTGGAGGTCCGCCCGACCAATCAGGCGGCCCTGGCGCTGTATTCCGACCTGGGCTTTGTCCAGGTGGGAAGACGGCCAAAATATTATGTAAACCCAACAGAGGATGCTCTGATTTTGCGAAAGGAGCTGTAATATGCTGATTCTTTCGGTGGAATCCTCCTGTGATGAGACGGCCGTCGCCCTGGTACGGGACGGACGGCAGGTGTTGACGGATTGCATCGCCTCCCAGGTGCCGCTGCACCGAATCTACGGCGGCGTGGTGCCGGAGATCGCGTCGAGAAAGCACATTGAGGCCATCTACGGTCTGGCGGAGCAGGCGCTGGAAAAGGCCAACGTCAGCCGGGCGGAGATCGACGCCGTGGCGGTGACCTACGCCCCCGGACTGATCGGCGCGCTGCTGGTAGGGGTGAACTTTGCCAAGGCGGCGGCCATGGCGCTGAACGTGCCGCTCATTCCCGTCCACCATATCCGCGGACACATTGCCGCCAATTACATTGCCTATCCCGATCTGGAGCCGCCTTTTTTGTGCCTGGTGGTTTCCGGCGGCCACACCATGCTGGTGGACGTGAAGGACTATACCGATATGGAGATTCTCGGCTCCACCCGGGATGACGCGGCGGGAGAGTGCTTTGATAAGGTGGCGCGGGTCCTTGGAATGCCTTATCCCGGCGGCGCTGCCCTGGACAAGGCCGCCCGGTCCGGCGACGAGAACCGCTATCCCATGCCCCACACCAAGCTGTCGGGAAATCCGCTGGATATGTCCTTTTCGGGGCTGAAAACGGCGGCGGTGAATCTGATCCACAACACCAGACAAAAGGGCGGGGAAGTGGAGGTCGCCGACCTGTGCGCCAGCTTCTCCCGGGCGGTCAGCGAAATGCTGCTGCCCCGGACGGAGACGGCGCTGGAGCAGACCGGCAGACACGTTTTGGCGGTAGCCGGCGGCGTGGCGGCCAACAGCCGTATCCGGGCCGACCTGGACCGCCTGTGCAAAAAACGGAACGTCCGGCTCTGTATGCCGCCCCTGTCCCTCTGCGGCGACAACGCGGCCATGATCGGCGCCCAGGGCTACTACGAATTCCTGGCGGGAAATCTTGCCGATCAGACCCTCAACGCCTACGCCACAAAATCCATGGAGGGAGAAACTTTGTAGAAAGAAATCAAAATGCAGGGTGCCTTGTCGCATCCTGCATTTTTTTGCCGAAAAAGTTGCTTGTAATTCTGACGAAATAATGTGATTATGTAAACCGAATGGAAACTTTCGATTGTGAAAGAAATCCGTTTGCACCCGATGCGCAAAAACGGACGAAGGGGGAAAAGACCTGCAAAGACAGGGAATACAGCTTGTGCAAAAACCTGTGCAAACTGTTTATAACTTTTGCGCAGAGCCGAAAAAATTATCATTACTGTCAACTGCGCGTTTTCGCGGAAGGTCAACAAAACCCATTTTTGCAAGAAAATTTCCCTGCAAAAGAGTTACAAAAAAATAACGGGCCCTTCCTCCTCCTGTAACGGAGAGGGAAGGGCCGGAAAGAATCAATAGTTTTCTGCGTGGACTTCGAAGTAGGACTGGGGATGGGCGCAGGTCGGGCAGATCTCCGGGGCAGTGGTGCCGACGACGATATGACCGCAGTTGCGGCATTCCCAAACCTTGACCTCGCTCTTGGCGAAGACCTCGGCCATCTCCACATTCTTCAGCAGGGCGCGGTAGCGCTCCTCATGATGCTTTTCGATGGCGGCGACCAGACGGAACTTGGCTGCCAGCTCCGGGAAGCCCTCTTCCTCGGCGGTCTTGGCAAAGCCGTCGTACATATCGGTCCACTCGTAGTTTTCGCCCTCGGCGGCGCTGAGCAGGTTTTCGGCGGTGTTGCCGATGCCGTTGAGCTCCTTGAACCACATCTTGGCGTGCTCTTTCTCGTTCTCGGCGGTCTTGAGGAACAGGGCAGCGATCTGCTCATAGCCCTCTTTCTTCGCGGCGGATGCAAAATAGGTGTACTTGTTGCGGGCCTGGGACTCACCGGCAAAGGCGGCCTCCAGGTTCTTTTCGGTCTGTGTTCCTGCGTATTTGCTCATGGGATAACCTCCTATATAAATAATTTGCTCGTGTTATGTACGCATTTCACCGCAGCATGGCGGTGATCTGCTCCTTGGGGCGGAAGCCGACGGTGGTATTGACGAGCCGGCCCTCCCTGAACAGCATCACTGTGGGGATGCTGTCGACCCGGAACTGCATGGCAAGCTCCGGCTCCTCGTCCACATTGACCTTGCCGACCTTGACCGTTCCGGCGTATTCTTCGGCGATCTCGCTGATGACCGGGGCAAGCATCCGGCACGGGCCGCACCAGGTGGCCCAGAAGTCCACCAGCACGGGGATCTCCGAGCGCAAAACCTCCGCCTCAAAATTGTTCTTTGTGATCGTAACTTCCATCTGTTTCAGACTCCTCTCGTGATTCGATCAATCCAGCGATTTGTAGTAGAGCATACAGTGGCAGAAGCCCTCGAAGGACGGGTCCTTCATCTGCTCCCGGAATTCCCGACACATACACTTGTTCTCCTCGGTACGCTCCCTGCGGCAGGGACAGTACCCGCCGGTCTGCTTCAGGCCCTCCCGGACCGTTTTCACGATCTCGGCATCGGGATTCAGCGTTACTTTCATCGCAAGCACCTCCCGGCGGCCTTGGCAAGCGGTTTTGGACAGAGCCACGACCCGGCCGCCTCTTTATAAGTATATAAGTATTATACCATAATCCGAAAAAATGTGCAAGCGCGCAAGCGGGTTGTGGAGAAAATTTGCGCCCTCTGCCACCAAACAGGCAACCGGGGAAATCTTTTTGTTCCGAAAAATTTACACACCGTTCACCGCCTTCCCGGGCGGTTATGCTATACTTTGCATGAAAAAAACAGGAAGCAGGTACGGACATGAGCCATTTTGTGGAATTTCAGAACGTCAGCAAAGTTTATACCATGGGCGAGGTGAAGATCAACGCGCTGCACGATGCCAGCTTTACCGTCAACAAGGGGGAGATCTGCGTCATCGTCGGCCCCTCCGGCGCGGGAAAGACCACCCTGCTGAATATCCTCGGCGGCATGGACAGCCTCACGTCGGGCAGGGTCCTCATTGACGGTGAGGAGATCTCCGCCTATTCTCCGCGCCGTCTGACCATGTACCGCCGTCATGATGTGGGCTTTGTGTTTCAGTTTTACAATCTGATCCAGAACCTGACCGCCCTTGAAAATGTGGAGATGGCGACGCAGATCTGCCGGGAGCCTCTGAATCCGATGGAGGTTTTGGAGCGGGTGGGTCTTGCCCAACGGGCAAAGAATTTCCCGGCCCAGCTTTCCGGCGGAGAGCAGCAGCGGGTGTCCATTGCCCGCGCCCTGGCAAAGAATCCCAAGCTGCTCCTGTGTGACGAGCCTACGGGCGCACTGGACTACGTGACGGGCAAGCAGGTTTTGAAGCTGCTGCAGGATACCTGCCGGGAGACGGGC
>CAMFZO010000111.1 GCA_946006895.1 uncultured Clostridia bacterium
GAGATGTGTATAAGAGACAGATGCAAAGCATAGCAAAATGGCCATGTGCCGTCTCCGACGGCACGGCCTTGAAATTTCAAGCGTGTGGGCCGGGACGGCCCACAAGCGCGTAAAACTTCATGCGCGAAACATTTATCGTCTTTCGCGGCGTGCTGCCCGCGCATGAAGCTTTATTCCGTCTCACCGGTTTTCCATTCCACGCGGATGAAATGGAACATTTTCTGCAGCTCCGTGGCAGAGGGCGCGTTGGGACCGTCTCCCGGCAATGCGCCGTAGCGGGTCTCTCCCTTTTCCGCCAGGAGGCCGTAGCCCCATTCGGCAAGCGTGCTGCCAGCGTTTTCTCCTGTCAGGCTGGCCAGGGAAAAGAGCGTCTCCGGCTCTTCCGCCTGCTTGAGCAGGAAGCGGTGCACTGCTGTGCCGTCTGTCAGGACGCTTCGGGTGACCACCAGATTCTCCGCCCATTCCACCGGAATCTCCAGATACCAGCCGTCGGTATAGTTGTGGTAGGTCAGGCACTTCTCCATCTCCCAGCCGTCGGTGTGGAGATTGTACCATAAAATGAGGGAACGGTTCTGAGAGCTTTCCTCTCCCTCCAGAGCCTGCAGCGGTATCAGCCGAGGCAGCTCAATGAGGCCGTCGGCGTCGATGTCGCAGCTATAGACATAGTAGTCGCGGACCGTCTTTACATCGGTATCCGTGCTCTCGGAAAGGGTGAGATTGGTCAGTGTTCCGTCCAGAAGGGCGAAAATATCCGTGATGATGCTCCCCTCGCCGTATTCCGAGGCCACAAAGACCGCCGGAACCCCCCGGCACATCTGCCCGGTGATGATTCGCTTGATGGCGGTGACGGGCGTGCTCATGCGCACCTCCCGGTCCCGTAGGAGCTGTCCGTCCGTCCAGCGGTAGCACTCGGCCACGCCGTTGGGCAAGTCGCCGTCGGCATGGAGGATGAACACGTCGCGGCAGTCGTTTTCGTCCAGGTCCACCGTCAGGAACTGGGAATAATTGGCATTGACCAGCTCCGTCAGGCCCGTCTCCGTCAGGGAATAGACGCTGAGGGCCTGGGTCACCTGCTCACTGAGCCGGCGTCCCACCACGATCTCATATCCGGCGCTGCCGTCGATCTCCGCGTACTGCACCCGGTCAAAGCCGTAGCCTGCGCCGGAAGCGGCAGCCACCTGGGCGTACTGCCCGTCAACCTTATCGAAAACACTCACCGTCAGCGGAGAATCGCCGGTATTCTTCCAATAGACGACGGCCTCATCCTGACCGTCTCCGTCCAGATCCGCCATCTGCACCGGCTGCTGATTCTCACCGGCGACAGGCGCGCTGTAGGACGTACCGGCAGGCATGGCGGCCTCAATGGCGCTTTGCAGATTATAATAGTCCGCCGACTGGGCAGGGATGGCGTAGAGGCTCTCGGCAGGCTCCAGGAAGCAGCCGCCCAGCAGCACCAACGCCGCAAGCAAAGAAATGCACAAAACCACGCGCCGCAAGCCGCCGTCCCTCCTTTCGGAATAAGCAAATACACCATTAAAGTATTATAGCATGGATTGTTACAAAAGTGTAGTACCTTTGTTACAAGATGCGGAAAATTATTTCAAAACAACGTTCTTTTCCCCAAGAAGGTTGCGCAATTCCTCCAACATATCGTCACGAACGGCGCAATTTGTTCCTCTTTTGACGCCGGTGTCAGCGAAATACAAGATGGCCCGCAGCCCGCCGGGGAACATATTGAGGATGGCCCGGGTCTTCCGGTCCTCCACGCACCCCTCCGTCGGCAGCTTAAGATAGAGCCTCTGAGGCTCCGGCTTGGCCACTTCGGCAATGGGCCACAGATCGTTGACCACCATCTGCGGGGCTTTTTCATCCCGCACCGACAAACGTCCTTCCGCCACCAATGCGGCATTCTCCTTGAGCAGGGTGCCGCGCTTGGCGATGACGTTGGAAAAGACCAGCAGCTCCATGTCGGCGGTGTCGTCCTCCAGAGTCACGTAGGACATCATCGAATTACTGCGGGTGGTCTTCATCTTTACGTGCTCCACGATGCCCGCGATGCGGACGGTCTGTTCGTCACGGTAAAGGCCGTCGCCGCTTTCAAAGGACTGCATGATGCGCAGAATGGGCGCAACCTGGCTGTCCCTGAGCTGTTTGCGGTATTCGTCCATGGGGTGGCCCGACAGGTAGAGGCCGATGGTCTCCTTTTCCATCTGCATCAGGTCCCGCTTGGGCAGCTCCGGAAGGTCAGGAATGGGGATGGTCTCCTTTTTCTCCTGCACCTCCTCCAGCATATCGAAAAGCTGCAGTTGTCCGGCGAGATTGTGCTTTTTTCGGTCGGAAACGGCGTCCATGATAGTCTCGTAGCTGCTGAGCATCCGGGCGCGGTTGAGGCCCAGGCAGTCCATAGCGCCGCATTTGATGAGATTCTCCACCGCCCGCTTGTTCAGGTCGGTGTCCAGCATCCGCTCGATGAAATCCTCCAGAGAGACAAATCTGCCGTTTTTCTCCCGCTCAGCCACCATCTGCCGCAGCAAGCCCCGTCCGATGTTCTTCACCGCGCCGAGGCCGAAACGAATGCCCTCCGGCTCCACGGTAAACTTGTCCTCCGAGGTGTTGATGTCCGGGTGGAGCAGACGGATGCCCATTTCGCGGCAGTCGGCGATATAGCCCGCCGTCTTGGTGGTGTTGTCCAGCACCGAGGTCAGCAGGGCGGCCATATATTCCTTGGGATAGTGACACTTGAGATAGGCCGTGTCATAGGCAACCTTGGCGTAGCAGACGGCGTGGGCTTTGTTGAAGGCGTAGTTGGCGAAATCCAGAATGTCCTTGAAGATGGCCTGGGCAGCAGCTTCCGGGACGCCGTTGGCGATGGCGCCGGAAATGCCGCGCTCCGCATCGCCGTAGACAAAGGCTTTCTGCTCGGCCACAATGACCTTTTCCTTCTTCTTGGAGATGGCGCGGCGCATATTGTCCGCTTGGCCCAGACTGTAGCCGCCCAGCTTGCGGAAAATCTCAATGACCTGCTCCTGATAGACGATGCAGCCGTAGGTGACGGACAGGATCGGCTCAAGCTGGGGGCAGAGATAGGTGATTTTCTCCGGATGGAGCTTGTTGTCGATGAAGCGCGGGATGGAATCCATGGGGCCAGGTCGGTAGAGAGCGACGATAGCCGTCAGATCCTCGATGGACTGGGGCTTCATGTTGACGCAGACGCCGGTGATACCCGCCGATTCCAACTGGAACACGCCGGCAGTCTTGCCCTCGGAGAGCATCTGAAAGCTCTCCGGGTCATCGTCTCTGACCTTTTGCAGGTCAAAGCCCGGCTCATGCTTGCGGATCTCCCGCTCTGCGTCGTCAATGATGGTCAGGTTACGCAGACCGAGAAAATCCATCTTCAAAAGGCCTAGTTCCTCGATGGTGGTCATGGTGAACTGGGTCACGATGGTGTCGTCGTTGCGGGCCAGAGGCACGTAATCCGACACAGGATTCTTCGTAATGACCACGCCGGCGGCGTGGGTGGAGGTGTTTCTGGGCATACCCTCCAAGGCCCGGGCGGTGTCGATGAGCTTTTTCATGCGCTCGTCGCCGTCGTAAAGCTCCTTGAGCTGGGGCGAGATCCGCAGCGCCTCGTCCAGGGTCATGTGGAGGGTGGTGGGAATGAGCTTGGCCACCGCGTCGGTCTCTGCATAGGTGAAATTCAGCACCCGTCCCACGTCGCGCACGGCAGCCCTTGCCGCCATGGTGCCGAAGGTGACGATCTGCGCCACATGGTCCTTGCCGTATTTCCGCGTCACGTAGTCGATGACCTCGCCGCGCCG
This sequence comes from uncultured Clostridia bacterium, assembly GCA_946006895.1. Lineage (GTDB taxonomy): Bacteria > Bacillota > Clostridia > Oscillospirales > Oscillospiraceae > JAZOXB01. Next base: position 3,819 of record CAMFZO010000111.1, read on the forward strand.
CGCCTGGCAAAAGTCCATGTCTATATCGGGCATACTGACCCGCTCCGGGTTGAGGAAGCGCTCGAAATACAGGCTGTATTTCATTGGGTCGATGTCGGTGATGTGGAGGCAATAGGACACCATGGCCCCTGCTGCCGAGCCTCTGCCCGGTCCCACAGGGATCTTTTGGCTTCTGGCGTAAGCGACAAAGTCCGCCACGATGAGGAAATAATCTACATAGCCCATTTTTTGGATCATGGACATCTCATATTCCAGACGCTCCCGGTAGCCCGCCGGGTCGTCGGGATAACGCTCTGCATAACCGTCGCGGCACAGCTTGGAAAACCAGCCCCAGCCGTCATAGCCCTCCGGGTACTGGAACGCGGGCAGATGATACTGGCCGAAGGTGAACTCCACATTGCAGCGGTCGGCGATTTTCTGCGTATTCTCAATGGCCTGGGGCTGATTGGGAAACAGTGCCCGCATCTCCTCCTCGGATTTGATGTAAAATTCCTGTGTCTCAAAGCGCATCCGGTTGGGCTCGTCCACGGTCTTTCCCATCTGGATGCACATGAGCACGTCCTGGAGATAGCTGTCCTCCCGGGTCAGGTAGTGGGCGTCGTTGGTCACCACCAGCGGCAGGCCCGTATCCTGAGAAAGGCGAAGGATGCCGCGGTTGACCTCCTGCTGCTCCGGCAGGCTGTGGTCCTGTAGTTCCAGGTAAAAATTCCCTTCTCCGAAGATCCCCGACAACTCCAGCGCATGGGCCTTGGCACCCTCGAAATCTCCCGCCCGCAGTCTGCGGGGGATCCCGCCGGCCAGACAGGCAGACAGGGCAATCAGGCCCTCGGAATGCTGCCGCAGCAGATCCAGGTCTACGCGGGGCTTGATATAAAAGCCGTCCAAAAAGCCCTTGGAGACCAGATAGCTGAGGTTTTTATAACCCGTCTCGTTTTCGCACAGCAGCACCAGGTGCTGTGCCTCGTTGTCCACGCCGTGGACCCGGTCGGCCATGGTGCGGGGCGCCACATAGACCTCGCAGCCGATGATGGGCTTGATGCCCGCGGCCTTGGCAGCGCGGTAGAAGTCGATGACGCCGTACATGACGCCGTGGTCCGTAATCGCCACGGCGGTCTGTCCCAGCTCGGCGGCCCGCTTGACCAATTGTCCGATGCGGCAGGCGCCGTCGAGCAGGCTGTATTCCGTATGCACATGAAGGTGTACAAATGACATTTCTCTCTCCTCATTCCGCCGCCAGGGCCAGCAGCTTGCGCATGCGGTGGTTCACCGCCGATTTGCTGATGGGCGGCTCGTGAAGCTCCGCCAGCTCACTCAAGGTCGTTTCCGGATGCTCCCGCCGCAGCGCCGCTGTCTGGCGCAGCTTTTCCGGCAGGGTCTCCAGCACTGTCCGTTCTTCCAGCTTTCGGATGGCAGCCAACTGCTCCTGGGCGGCAGCCACCGCCTTGTCCACATTGGCAGAGTCGCAGTTGGTCCTGTCTCT
>CAMFZO010000112.1 GCA_946006895.1 uncultured Clostridia bacterium
GCGCAGCACACGGGATTCTTGATTAAACTTTTTAATCAAGAATCAGTATCAGAGGGGGCCTGGGATGTGTGCATAGCCGCATCTGCGGTGGAAGGGCTCTTCATGCAAGCGAATGAAAAGCCGATAAGCCTATAGGCTCAGCCGATGGCATGCCCCAAGGGGGATAGTGGATACCACCGGCACGCTGGTTATGATTGTGCAAAAGCTGTCGTTCTGCAAAACGCAGAGCGGCAGCTTTTCTGTCGTTTGCATAGAATGTCGGGGGGACTCAAGCATGAAGCAGCGATTGGAGCGGCTGCTGTGCGTCAAGTCCATCGTGACCATTCTGCTGGCGGTGGTATTCTGCGCATTGGCCCTGCGCGGAGAGCTGTCTGCCGACCAGTTTCTGACGGTATTTACGGTGGTGATCTCATTTTACTTCGGCACACAGCACGAACGCCGCGACCCGGACAAATGAAGACCGGCGCGCCGCAAACGGAACCCTTCTGTACGGACTTTCGTCATACAAGAGGAGCCTTTGCGGCGCGCATGGTTCAATTATGTGGCATCCGGCACGTCGTCAAACTCGTCGTCATCCATATCGTCGTGGAAATCGGACATCATCTCGTTCACACGCATCCGACGGCGCAGCTTGGCGTTTTCCACGTTTTCGTGGAGCCGTTCCTTGACGTCCGCCGGGTGCTTGACGTTCTTCAGGATCAGCTCCGGAGTGGACTTGTCGGCGGAGGTCACTTTGATGGTGCCTACGCCGCAGATCCGCTGCCAAAGATTGCGCTTAACGCTGAGATCGCGGACACGGTAGAGCAGAACCTCCTCATCGCGGACGCTGAAAAAACCCACCGAGAAGAAAAGCCGGTCTTCACTGAGGGCATAGCGGGTAAAGCTCAGGGGCATGCCCCAAAAACGTTTACGGTCTTTCCAGATGTACATATCTCCTTGAAAACCCATTGCGGTGCCTCCCATTTCTGTGATACCTCAATATTAGAAGATAACGGAAACAATGTCAATATGGAAAAGACAAAATGATGAAAATATGATACAATTCATACTAGAATCTGATAAAAAGGTTTAAAACCTTTTTATAGCGCCGGAGGCGCGTCAGATTCTGCATAAGACGGCACAGCGTGCGCCAGCACGATGTGAGTGTGCGCAGCACACGGGATTCTTGATTAAACTTTTTAATCAAGAATCAGTATCAGATGTAAGAAAGAGGCAAAGGAGGCGGTTGGATGATACGAATTTTGATTGTTGAGGACGAGAAGCCCATTGCGAACCTGATCGACTGGAATCTGAGCGACTGCGGCTACCAGTGCGTCAGCGTTAATGACGGCATCGCGGCGGCAGATCTGTTGGAGGAGGAGAGCTTTGATCTGGTGCTGCTGGATATTATGCTGCCGGGAGCCGACGGCTACGAGCTTTTGGAGCAGATACGCCCCACCGGGACCCCTGTGATCTTTATCACCGCCAAGGGCGGTGTGGACGACCGGGTTCGCGGCCTGCGTGCGGGCGCCGACGATTATCTGGTCAAGCCCTTTGAGATCGTGGAGCTGATTGCCAGGGTGGAAAGCGTTCTGCGCCGAGCGGGGAAAGGGGAGGAACGCTATGAGATCGGCGACGTGGTCATTGAGCCGAAGTCCATACTGGTGACCCGTGGCGGCGTTCCTATTATGCTGACCCACAAGGAATATGAGCTTCTGCTGCTTTTTGTGCGCAATAAGAATATCGCCCTCTTCCGCGACACGATCTATGAGCGTGTCTGGGGGACGGAGCTGCCCTGCGATACACGCACGGTGGATCTGCACGTGCAACGCCTGCGGAAGAAATTAGGGTGGAAGGACCGCTTGGTCGCCATCTACAAGGTGGGCTACCGTCTGGAGGTGGAGCCTTGAAGTTTTCCCGAAAGATGATCCTCTGTGTCACCTTCCTGCTGGCCATGGCCCTCTCCGTCAGCGGCTATGTGATGGTGCGCCGGACGATGGACGTCAGGCTGGCCCAGGAGACCGCAGACTCCCAGCGGGATATGCAGGTGTTCGGCGTCATGCTCCAGAGCCTGACCGACAGCAGCCTCAGCTTTCAGACGGAGAGCGTCGCCCAGGCAGCGTCACGGCTTTTGACGGAGAACCCCGCCTTTCAGACCGGCAGCTTCGGCATTTGGGACAGCGGGGGCGCGTTGCTTGCCCAAACCGGTACCATGCCCAAGCAGTGGAGCCCGCCGAAAACCTTAGCGGAGATCGAAACGAGCTACTTTGAGCAGGGAGAAAAGACCTATCTGTTCAGCGCCCAAGCTGTGCGGCTTCAGGGCACGGAGCTCTATGTCGCCTGCAGCCGGGATGTGACCTCGGTATTCACCGACGCAAAGGACTATTTGAATCTTTACCAGCTCATCATGGCGGTGATCCTGGTGGTGTGCGTCGGCCTGACCACGGCCTTTACTCTGGTCCTGACGCGGCCCATTCGCCGCATTTCCAGAACGGCCCGGCAGCTTTCCCAGGGCCACTATGAAAAGCGGGTCAAGGTGGACGGCGACGATGAATTGCAGCTTCTGGCCCGGGATTTCAACGCCATGGCCGATTCACTGCAAAAGAAAATGGACGAGCTTTCCGATGCCCTGCAGCGGCAGAAGGATTTCACCGCAGGCTTTGCCCATGAGCTGAAAACGCCTCTGACCTCGGTCATTGGCTATGCCGACACTCTGCGCAGCAGGGAACTGCCGCGTCCGCGCCAAATCCAGGCGGCGGACTATATCTTCCGCGAGGGCAAGCGTCTGGAGGCCATGTCCTTTGCGTTGCTGGACCTGTTCGCCCTGGAGAGGAAAGCGCCGGAGTTTTCCGTGATCTCCGTCACGGAGGTGGTCCGGCAGACGGCGGAAAGCTGCGCCTATTTGCTCCGGCGCGACGGCATTGCGCTGGAGCGCCGGGTGCAGGAGGCATCGCTGTATGTGTCGCCGGAGCTGCTCAAGACCTTGCTTTACAATTTGATCGACAACGCGCGCAAGGCCTCCAGGCAGGGGGACAGTATCCTGCTGACCGGAGAAAGAACCGAAAGCGGCTACCGGCTCAGTGTCCGCGATCAGGGCTGCGGCATGAAGCCGGAGGAACTGACGAGGATCACCGAGGCCTTTTACATGGTGGACAAGGCTCGGGCCAGAGGACAGGGCGGCGCGGGACTTGGCCTTGCCCTGTGCCAGAAGATCGCCGAGGTCCACCATGGGCATCTGAAATTCCGCAGCGCGCCCGGTGAGGGCACGGAGGCCATACTGCTTTTGGAAGGAGGTGCCGCACAATGAAACGTATCCTGTTGACTGCGCTGCTGATCCTGTGCCTGGCTGCGGCATTTCTGGTGCCGCGTATGGCACTGTCTGCCGGTGCCGAGGCCATCAAGGACACGGTCAGTACGGCCCAGCCGCTGACTTCCTCCCGGGACGGCGAGGTTTCCGTGATGAAGAACCTGATGCTTTTGGCGGCCCCGGATACACAGAAGATCAGTATGGGCGAGCTGGAAACGGACCAGGCGGCGGTACTGGATGCCTTCTCAGCGGAGGCGGAAACGCTGTACGAGCTGGGTGCCATCACCGGTTCCATGCTGGCGTGCTTTGTCCCGGAGGAACTCGGCGCCATCGAGAGATGGTTCTGCCTGGATATGACAACGGGCGAGAGCAGTCAAGTCTATATAGTTTATGCGCAATACGGCGACCATGGCCTGTATGACCCGGTCAGCGGCAAGATATTGGCTCTGTCCTGGACGCATGATTCCGAACCCATGTATTGGGAGACAAAGAATCTGCGGGATGTGTCCGTCGAGGAGAGTTGCCGGAAGCAGCTTTCCGCTTGGACGGAATACTATGGTCTGGAGAGCGGCGGTGATCAACTTCTGAATGATAATGTGGATCTGAGCAACGTGTATAGTTATAACGGAGAAGACACTGAATGTTTGATGGCAGGAAGCATGACGGACGGAGAAAACACCGTCGGCATGATGCTCTCTGCCCTGTATTACGTTGACGGCCTTGCCTGGAGCCCGGTATCCATGGACGCTCTGTCTGTGGCGGCAGATGCGGCCGAGAGCCCATAAAAGCTGCAATTCCGATACAAAACCGATGACCTTGTGATACAAACAATGGCTATCCTCTTCTCAAACAGAGAAAAGAGGATAGCCATGCTGCATTATATCACATTAGAAAATGCCGGGGCCCTGGACGCCTATGTCGCCGCCCAGCCGAAAAGTCCCATCATGCAGACCTCCCTGTGGGGAAAGGTGAAAAAGGATTGGCGCTGGCACGGCCTGCTCTGCACTGACGAGGCAGGAAAGCTCCGGGGCAGCGCGGCTCTTCTGGAGCATCGGCTCCGCTATTTTCCCTCCAGCCTGCTCTACGCGCCCTGCGGTCCGCTGTTTGACGACGAGGCGGCCCTCCGGGAGCTGCTGGAGGGGATACGAAAGCTGGGCAGGGAAGTGGGCGCGTATCTGTTTCGCATGGACCCGCAGATCCCGGAAACGGACGCGGCCTTTCTCGCCATGATGAAGCGCTGCGGCTTCCGGCGCAATGCCGCCACGGATTTTTCCCTCTTTCAGCCCAGAATGAACTACGTTCTGTCTTTGAACGGCCTGACGGAGCAGACCCTGCCGGAAAGCTACCATCCCTCCACGCGCCGCAACATCCGTCTGGCACAGCGCCGGGGCGTCGTGGTGCGGCAGGGAAGCGAGGCCGACCTTCCGGCCTTTATGGCGCTGATGGAAAAGACGGCGCAGCGCTGCGGCTTTCCGGACCGGAGCGAGGATTATTTCCGTGCGCTTTTGGCGGGACTTGGCGAGCACGCCGGGCTGTATCTGGCCCGGGAAGACGGCAGGATCGTTGCCGCCTCCATTGCCGGCTTCTATGGACACCGGGCCAGTTTCCTCTATGGCTGCTCCGACGAGGAGCACTTCTCCTGCCATGCCAATGAGCTGCTGCAGTGGAATATGCAGCTTGAGGCGCTGCGGCGGGGCTGTGATACCTACGACTTTCGCGGCGTCGAGGGCTATCCCACGGAGGACAACCCGAAATTCGGCCTGCACCGCTATAAGCAGGGCTTCGGCGCGAAATTCACGGTCTACGCAGGGCAATTTGACCTGCCGCTGCGTCCGTGGCTGGCAAAGGTCATGAGCCTGTGCCGCTGATTATTTTTTTGCGGTTTTATTGTCGCGTTTGCGCATCTGACGGTCAAAGATAAATACAAAGAAGCGGAACAGGGTGGGGCAGGCGATCATCAGTACCCCCAGGATTACGCCGGACTGGAAGCTGATGGCCGC
>CAMFZO010000113.1 GCA_946006895.1 uncultured Clostridia bacterium
GCCGACGGAATTCAACGCCAGCCACCGCGCCCTGAAAGCCATTGAGGGCAGCTCCCTGCTCACCGACGAGGAGCAGAAGGGCGCAAAAAAGGTCCTCACCGCCGCCGCCCTGACCTACGTCGCCGCCCTGGCCACTGCCCTGGCACAGTTTGTCCGGCTGCTGACTATCGTCAACCGGCGCAGAGACTGATACCGAGAATGCTTGAGCCGCTGCTGAAGATGCAGCGGCTCTTTTTGTCCTGCCTTGTTTTGGCTTTTTTACCCGGATTTAACATTAGTACGGTTTCAGCCTTAACATTCTTCGGGTATAATACAAAAGATATATAATATACAAAACGAGGTATCGCGAACATGGATATTTTCTCCGTCATCACCCTCATCGGCGGCCTGGCCTTTTTCCTCTACGGTATGCACGTCATGTCTTCGGGCCTGGAGCGTATGGCCGGCGGCAAGCTGGAGCACGCCCTCAAGCGCATGACCTCCAACCCGCTGAAAAGCCTTGCCCTGGGCGCGGGCATTACCGTTGCGGTCCAGTCGTCCTCGGCTGTGACCGTCATGCTGGTGGGCCTGGTCAACTCGGGCCTTATGAACATCGCCCAGACCCCTGGCGTCATTATGGGCTCCAACATCGGCACAACGCTGACGGCTTGGCTGCTTTCGCTGGTGGGACTGGAGACGGACAACGTATGGCTGAAGCTCCTGAAGCCAGAGAATTTTTCCCTGATTCTCGCCATGGTGGGCGCCGTTCTCATCATGATGTCCAAGAAGCCCAGGCGCAGGGACATTGGCTCGATTTTAGTGGGTTTTGCCGTGCTGATGTACGGCATGAAGTTCATGAGCAGCGCCGTCAGCCCTCTTGCGGATATGCCGGAGTTTGCCAGCCTGCTCACCGCTTTCCGCAATCCGCTTCTGGGCGTTCTGGTCGGTGCGCTGTTTACCGGCATCATCCAAAGCTCTGCCGCGTCGGTGGGCATCTTGCAGGCCCTTGCCCTGACGGGGAATATTTCCTACGGCATGGCAATCCCCATCATCATGGGCCAGAATATCGGCACCTGCGTCACCGCCCTGATCTCCAGCATCGGCGTCAAGCGCAACGCGAAGAAGGTCGCGGCCATCCATGTGTCCTTCAACCTCATTGGCACGGTGTTCTTCCTGGCTCTGTTCTACGGCCTGGACGCGCTGGTCCATTTCAGCTTTACCGATATGCCCATCGGCGCCTTTGAGATCGCCGTGGTCCACAGCATCTTCAATGTGGCGACGACCGTGCTCCTGCTGCCCTTCAGCAAGCAGCTCGTTAGAATCGCCAACCTGGTGATCCGGGACAAGAAGGGCGAGGAAGAGCTTCCCGCCAAGCGGCTGGACGAGCGCCTGCTGGCAACGCCGTCGGTGGCTGTCGGCGAGAGCAACGCCATGACCGTGGACATGATGAAGACCGCTCACCGGACGCTGCTGCAGGCTCTGGGGCTTATCGAACACTACGACGAAAAAACGGCGGAGGAAATTCTGGAGGAGGAAAACCGACTGGATGCCTGCGAGGACGAGCTGGGCACCTATCTGGTCCGGCTGGCGTCCAACAAGCTCTCCGCTGAGGACTCCATGCTGGTGTCCAAGATGCTCCACACCATCGGCGATTTTGAGCGCCTGGGCGATCACGCGGTGAATCTTCTTTGCTCCGTCCGGGAGCTGCAGGAGAAAAAGCTGTCCTTCTCACCGGCGGCGCAGGAGGATCTGGCGCTGCTTTCCTCGGCGCTGACGGAGATTCTGGCATTGACGGCGGAGGCCTATGAGAAAAACGACGCGGAGATCGCCGCCCGGGTAGAGCCTCTGGAGCAGACCATCGACCGCCTGGTAGAGCGGATCAAGGATAAGCACGTGGCCCGCCTGCAAAACGGCGAATGTACCATCCAGCTTGGCTTCATTCTGGCGGATCTGCTGAATAATTTCGAGCGTATCTCCGACCACTGCTCCAACATTGCCGTTTCGGTCATCGAGATCAAGCACAACACCTTCGACACTCACCAATACCTCAACCGAGTGAAGTACGGTAGCCGGGAGTTTACGGTTCAGTTTGAGGAATACTGCGAAAAATACGGACTGAAATAAAATGTGGAGGCGACCTCATGGCCGCCTCCATATTCTATCGTCCGAGGAGCTTTTTCACGCGGAACACCAGCGCTACGGTCCGGTAGCGCTTTTTCAGCAGCAAACGGAAGATCAGTCGCTTGTTGCTGTCCAGCAGGGGAAGATAGGGGTTCTCCCGGAATGTGGGGAAGTGCTCCTCCATGTAGGCCCGGAAATCCGCGATCAGGCGGTCCTTGCGGTCAATGAGCAGTACCCGCACGGTAGCCGCCAGGAAAATATGCTGGATGGCCTGGAATTCCAGAACGTCCCGGTGGGCATCAATAAAGCCGTTGCTCCGGTACCAGCTCAGAATGTCGTCATAGGCGTAGAGGATCTCCACATTCCGGCCGCTGTTTTTGTTGTTCATGGCGCTGCCCTCGCGCTGCAGATAGTGGTAGTAGCAGTCGGGCAGGCGGAGGGCCGTTTGGGCGACAGCAAGAATTTTTGTCACTACACGGATGTCCTCGTACCAGACCTTGGTGGCAAAGGTGATGTCGTGGTCCGTGAACAGGCTGCGGCGGTAGGCCCGGTTCCAGGGGGCCATAACGCCGAAATACAAGGTGGGCTGCTCACTGACCTGGAGCAGCGTGCCTGCCTCCACGTTTTCGTGGAGTTCACCGACCTTTTTCCCGTCCCGCTCCACATGGGCGCCGAAGAGGACCAGGTCCGCCGGCGTGGCCTCTATGGCTGTTTTCAGCGCCTCCAAAAAGTTCTCCGACAGGTAGTCATCGCCGTCGACGAACAGGAGATATTCACCGGTGGACAGGGCGATGCCCTGATTCCGCGCAGCGCCCGCGCCGCCGTTTTCCTGATGGATGGCGCGGATTCTGTCGGGGTACCGGACGGCGTAGCGGTCACAGATAGCGCCGCAGCCGTCGGGAGAGCCGTCGTCCACCAGCAACAGCTCATAGTCCTGGCAGGTCTGCGCCAGGATCGAGTCAATGCACTTGGGAAGATAGGCCTCGATTCTGTAAACGGGGACGATCAGGCTGAAGGTGGGCATGGCGTCGCCTCCTTTGATTTCTTTCTTTTATTATATCCGCACCGGGCAGCTTTTGCAAGATACTACAATAAAATCGGCTGCAACTGGCGGCCCTCCAGCGCCGCGCTTGCCGCTTCCGGCAGGCGGGAAAAATCCGCCACCAGAGAATAGGGCTTTTTCAGAGGACTATCCTGGCCGAAGGGGACGAAATAATAGTGTTTGCGATTGAGCAGTTTGCCGAGATTTTCCGCGCTGCCGGAAAGACCGTCGTTGGTGGAGACCGCCAGCAAGATGGGCCTGGCGTTGCGCAGATGGGCTTTGCAGGCGAAGGTCACGGGGGAGTCGGCGATGCCGTTTGCCAGCTTGCCCAGCGTGTTTCCGGTGCAGGGCGCGACGATCAGCAGGTCCAGGAGCTTTTTCGGCCCCAGGGGTTCCACGTCCTCCAGCTTGCGGAGGGCTTTTTTGCCGCACAATTCCTCCACCTCGCGGACAAAGGCGTCGGCGGGACCGAAGCGGCTGTCGATGCTGCAGCCCGCATCGGAAAAAATGGGGATCACGTCGTATTCCACCGTCAGCTTGGGCAGGACGCCGATAACGGCACGGTAGGTACAAAAGGAACCGCAGAGGGCAAAACCAAGGGACGCTTTCAAAGCAAATCCTCCTTTTGAAGCAGGGTAAGGATGCTCTGGGCATAGAGAATGCCGGCGGTTTTGGGGGCAAATTTTCCCGGCAGACCCGGTGCGTGACAGCAGGTGAGGCCCAGGGCTTCGCACTGCGGCCGGGAGAATCCTCCGGGTGCGGAGGCAAGCTCCAGCAGTACACAGTCCTTGCGCAGACACGAAAGCTGCTCCCCGGTCAAAACCTCCGCCGGAACGGTGTTGAAGACAAAATCATACTGCGTAAGACCCCGGGAATACACGCTGATTTGGTCTGTGGCAAGACCCAGAGCCTCGGCCAGAGCCTGATCCGCAGCCTTTCGCAGCGCCACGGTCACATGGGCTGACAGTGCCTGCAGCTTGGCAGCCAGGATCTTTCCGACCCGTCCGTAGCCCAGGACCAGGCAGTTTGCCCCGTGGAGCGTGATGGGGGAATGCTCTTTGGCCAGACAGATGGCCCCCTCGGCGGTGGGAATGGCGTTGGCGGTGGTCAGCGGCTCAGAGCAGTAGAGGTCAAAGACCCGCGATTTCCGATGCCCGAAGGCCTGCGCCCAAGGACCGATGAGACCGCCGAAAACGGTGGAATCGCCGTCAACCCGATGTAAGATCTCCTCAACGGGGATGGCAGAAAGGCCCCGCAGCAGAGCGCCCTGAAAGGAGGGGAAGGGAAGCACCACCCACTTCATGTTAGAAGGCAGAGGCTCCTCGCTGCAGCCGGGAACGCCGAAGGTATGCACCTCATGGCCGAACCCGCGAAAATAATCTGCGGCCCAGCGGTTTCGCCCGTCACCGCCTAAGATCCAAAATTCCATGCACACACACCCTTTCTCTAACAGGGTATGCGAATTTTTCCGTTTGGTGAAAAAGAGTGGTTGTCAAGGCGGGCAGCGTGAGGTATAATAAAAACAAGAATTCGCCGTTTTTTCGGCAGCGCCGGAGCCGGAAATGATGGACTATGCGAAAAGGGGTGTTGGAAGTGGACCGTTTGGAACGTCTGGAGCGTCGGGGCTTCATCCATGATATTCTGGATGTCAAGCTACTGGTGCTTTTTATTATGGCCCGGGTCGCCTACCCGGTGGATCTGCAGAAGATCTATGAGCTGGCCTTTCAGGACGACGGTCTGAGCTATTTTGACCTGGCCCAGGCTGTGCCGCAGATGGTGGAGACAGGCCATCTGGAGGAAGTGGAGGGCGGCCGTTTCGTCATTACGGAAAAAGGCCGTGAGGCAGGTGCCGTCACGGAGGACGCTGTGGCCTATCCTGTCATGCAGCGGGCTCAGGCCGCCATCGACAAGTTCAACCGCGCCGTGCGCCGCAGCAGCTTTGTCAAAACCACCGTCAAGCAGCGCGAGGGCGGGGATTACTCGGTCCTGCTGAGCCTCAACGACGAGGTCAGCGATCTGCTGAAAATGGAGCTGATGGCGCCCACCCAGAAGCACGCCTACCGCCTTGCCAACGCCTTTTCCGAGCGCGCCGAGAGCATCTACCGCAGCATCATGGACCAGCTTTTGGCCGAGCCGAAGGA
>CAMFZO010000114.1 GCA_946006895.1 uncultured Clostridia bacterium
GTCGCAAAGAATGGCCCGAAGCTCCCCGTCCGTATATTTTTCCGTCCCGCTGCGAAAGAGGTCGGGACGTCCCGCGTGATGTACCTCCAGCACCTGCCGCAGCAGTCGGTGCAGGTCCGGCAGGTCGAGATCATTTGCCCTTCGTATTTCCATTTGTTACCTCCCATCAAGTATAAAAAGAAAGAGGAAGGGCAAACCTTCCTCATCTTTCCATTCATTTGCGGATCATTTCGCCTCAGCGGCAGGAAGAACCTCGCGGCCATTGTAGGTACCGCAATTCTTGCAAGCTCTGTGGGGCAGGCGGGGCTCGCCACACTTGGGGCAGGCAACGACGCCGGGCACGGAGAGCTTCCAATGAGAGCTACGTCTCTTATCCCGTCTCGCCTTGGAAACCTTACACTTCGGAACAGCCATGAATGACACCTCCTATGTCAGAGTGGTAATAAATTACTTATCCTTCAACAGCTGCCCAAGGACAGCCAAACGGGGATCAGTTTCGGGTCTGCAGTCGCAGTCGCCCTCGTTGAGATTCTTGCCGCAGCGGAAGCACAGGCCCTTGCAGTCCGGCTTGCAAAGCAGCTTGGAATCCATGTTCAGCACGAACGCGGTGGTCAAAATCTCGTCCAGATCTGCGGTGTCGTCCTGCAAAAGGAACGTCCATTCGTCCGCCTCGTCTTCGTTTTCCAGCTCGGTGGTGAGGACGCAGTGTACGGGATAGGAGACCTCCCGCTCAAACTCCGCCGCGCAGCGATCGCATACGCCGTGGAGCACGGTGGTCAGGGTTCCCTCCAACAGCAGCACACCGGCTGTGTTCTTGATTTCTCCCTTGGCTGCAACAGGCTCCTGCACCGGGAAACAGCCGCCGAACTGCATTTCGTGCAGGTCAAGCTTTGTTTCAAAGGGCAGCGCGCTGTCTGGCACTTCGATGATTTTTGATAACCGTAACAGCATAGCGTTCTCCTGTTTGTAGTCGTGCAGGAGATATTATAACGGTTTCACGCCTGTTTGTCAAATGCTTTTTTTACTTTTTTCTCAGAAAAACCCTTGACTTTCGGATTTTTCTGCCGCATAGTTAGCTAAGAAGCACAGATCGCAGGAGGTGCCGTCGTGAAGGAACTGAAAATCGGAAAAAACGACGCCGGGCAGCGGCTGGACCGTTTTCTGGCCAAGGCCGTTCCCCTGCTGCCTGCGTCTCTGGCGCAGAAGTATATCCGCCTGAAGCGCATCAAGCGGAACAATGCGCGGGCGCAGCGGGATGACCGTCTGGCCGAGGGCGACGTGCTGCAGCTTTACATCAACGATGAATTCTTTGACGCGCCTTCGGAGGAGAATGCCTATCTCACCGTCACCACGCCAAAGCTCGACATCGTTTATGAAGACGAAAACATTCTCTTGGTGGATAAGCGGCCCGGTGTCGCCGTCCACCCCCATGACGGCGCGGAATACGGCCGGACCCTCATTGACCACATCCAGGCATATCTCTATGCCAAGCGGGAATGGCGTCCGCGGGAGGAAAACGCCTTTACGCCCGCCCTGTGCAACCGCATCGACCGCAATACCGGCGGCATTGTCATTGCCGCGAAAACAGCGGAAGCCCTCCGGGTGATGAACCAGAAAATCAAAGACCGGGAAGTAGATAAGCGCTATCTTTCCATTGTGGAAGGTACTCCCAAGCCAAAAGCAGGGACCTTGAAGGGCTATCTGTTTAAGGATGCAGTCCGGAATCGTGTCTTTGTCACAGACAAGCCTCAGACCGGGGCAAAGTCCTGTGAAACCAAATACCGGGTTTTGGAAAGCCGGAACGGGCTTTCCCTGGTGGAGTGTGAGCTGATCACCGGGCGTACCCACCAGATCCGCGCCCAATTCGCCCACGCCGGTCACCCGCTCCTGGGCGACGGAAAATACGGCAAGCTGGACAAGCGTTTTGACAGAAAATATCAGGCGCTCTACTCTTACAAGCTGACGTTTTGTTTTACAACGGCTGCAGGGTCCCTGGAGTATCTCAACGGCAAGGCTTTTCAGGTAGAAAACGTCGGTTTTGTGAATGAGTTTTTCCCGAAGCAATGACAAAGCCCCATGGCGCAAGGGTTTGGGCGCTTTGCCCGAATTGCAGAAAAACAGACGCGGCAAAAACCGCGTCTGTTTTTGTGCATATGCAGGGATTAAGCGAGGCTGCCGAGAGCGCCGGCGATCGCGGTTGCCGCACAGACAACACAAGCGAACATGATCGCGCAGACGACAGTGCCGATGATGCCGCAGACGAGACCGGCAACAGCCAGACCCTTACCGGTTCCGCTGGCCTTTGCTTCCTTCATGCCCATTGCACCAAAGACGATGCCCAGAATGCCGAGAACAAGCGCGACAATAAAGAGCACGGTGGAGGTAGCAATCAGAGAAAGGATCACAGCCAGGATGCCGCAAACCAGTGCGATAATTGCTTTTACGTTCATAATACTCTCTCCTTTTTATATTTGAGCAGTCAAAACAACCCCTCTGCAATATTATACCATTTGAGCAGATTCTCTGTCAAGGGTTTTTGGAGATTCTTCCTGTTCCGGTTCATTGGAACCGTTTTTTACTGTCTTTCGAAGAAGGAGGATTGTGTTAATAACCACCAGGGCAATGGAGATCCACTGAGACGTGGAAAGTCCCCAAAGGATGCCGCGGTAGGCATCGCCGCGCAGAAACTCATCCGCAAAACGAAAAACGGGATAAGCATAGAAATATACATGGATCAGGCTCCCGCGCAGCTTCTTTTTTCGGAACAGCGCATAAAACAGTATACAAAGCCCGAGATTAAACAAGGCCTCAAGCAGCTGCACCGGGAATCGGCTGACGCCGTTGGCGCCGGGTGCCGGAGAGTAATGGTAGACCACACCGAATTCGCTCTCGATGCCATAGCAGCAGCCGCCGAGAAAGCAGCCGATCCGTCCGAAGAAATGGAACAGCGGGAAACAAATCGCGGCAACATCCAGATACCGATTGCTTAATCCTTTCTTTCTGCAATAGAAAAGGATCGTCAGGATCGCGCCGATCAGGCCTCCGTAAAATACCGACCCGCCGAAAACGAGCTTCGCCTGGTCAAGGAAATCGTCGAACGAGGCAAAATTCAGCGTAAATACATTTTTCAGGAGCAGAACAAGGCCTTCAAATTGTGTAATGCCGTACATAAGCGCGCCGCCGATGGCAACCGCCCCAAAGGAAAACAGCGACACATACAGCATCACAATTTCATCCAGGCCGTTATTTTTCGCAAGACGATATGCCGCCAGCAGGCATACAAGCACACCGATCAGCGACATGATCGTATAGATCGAGATCGTGCGGTTGAAAATGTGGAATAACGGGAACATCTATCTCTCTCCTGTTGACGGTACGTCTGCGTTGCTCTCTAACCATGCCTTCATCTCCGCACGCCCCTCCTCCGACATAGGGAAGGTTCGCTCGGCCTCCATTTCACTCAGCTCGTAGCACAGCTCTCCGTGCCAAAGCTCGCAGCGGATGGAGCTGTGTTCCCGGTCGGCGTCCTTGCCGACAATGGTGACATCCGGCTCGATGCGGAAACGCAGCAGCCCGCAGCTCCCGGTGAACACATTGCGGTTTTCAAAGGTGTGGAGCGTCGGGATGAAAATATCCGCCATGGCTCACTCCTGCATCAACGCTTCCATTTCGTCAATGAGCTCACCGAACAGAGCCAGTGCCTCCTCCACAGGCTTGGTGGTGGACATATCCACACCCGCGCCCTTGAGCAGGTCGATGGGGCTCTTGCTGCAACCGCCGGACAGGAAGCCAATATAGTCCTTGACAGCGCTCTCACCCTCGCGCAGGATACGGCGGGACAGAGCGATGGCGGCGGCATAACCTGTGGCGTACTGGAAGACATAGTAGTTATAGTAGAAATGCGGGATACGCATCCACTCCATGTCGATCTCGTCGTCGAGAACGATGCTTTCGCCGAAATAGAGACGATTCAGGCGGCGATACTCGGCGTTGAGTACGTCCGGCGTGAGCGCGGTCCCCTCCTGGGCCAGCTTGCCGATGTTCATTTCAAACTCGGCGAACATGGTCTGGCGGTAGAGGGTGGTGCGGAACTGCTCCAGGAAATGGTTGATGAGATAGGCCCGCTCCTTCTTGTCGGTGGTCTTGCCCAGGAGGTATTCCATCAGCAGTGCCTCATTGCAGGTGGAGGCCACCTCGGCCACGAAGATCACGTAGTCCGCATCCAGCGGGTTCTGCGTGTGGTTGGAGAGGTAGGAATGGAGGGCGTGTCCCATCTCATGGGCCAGGGTGAACTCGCTGTCCAGCGTGCCGGTATAGTTCAGAAGGACGAAGGGATGGACACGGGCGCCTGCACTATAGGCGCCGGAACGCTTGCCCGCGTTCTCATAGACATCGATCCAGCGGCTGTCAAAGCCCTCCTTGAGGATCTTGCGGTAATCTTCGCCCAGGGGTGCCAGGGCGTCATAGACGGTCTGCTTCGCCTCATCAATGCTGGCGCGCTTTGCAACACCCTCGACCAGCGGGGTATAGAGGTCGTACATATGCAGCTCATCCACGCCCAGGAGCTTCTTGCGCAGATCCACATAGCGGTACATCTTGTCCATGTTCTTATGGACGGCCTCGATCAGGTTCGTATAGACCGCGACGGGCACATTGGTCGCGTCGAGGGACGCCTCCAGCGAGGAACCATACTTTCTCGCCTGCGCGAAGAACTGAAGCTGCTTGACCTGAGCGGCCAGCACGGCGGAGATGGTGTTCTTGTAAGCGCCGTAGGTGTGATACAGGTTCTCAAAGGCGCTCTTGCGCAGAGTCCGGTCCCCGGACTCCATGTAGGAGATATAGGTTCCCTGGGACAGCGGATGGCGGTTGCCCTCACTGTCCACGGCGTCGGGGAAGGTGACATCGGCGTCGTTGAACATACCGTAGATATTGTCCGGCGCGGAGGCCATTTCACCGGCGGCAGCCAGCAGCTTCTCCTCCGCAGGAGACAGCACATGGGCGCGGCGGCGGCGGATATTGTTCAGGAAGCGACGATAGCGCTCCAGCTTGGGGCAGTCGGCATAGAACTGTTCCATGGTCTCGTCAGAGATTGCCATGATCTCAGGCGTTGCGAAGCTGGACGCGGCGTTCAGCTCCACATAGGCGCTCATGACTCTGCCCACCATGGCCTGATACTTGGAGACACGGGCGTCCTCGTCGCTGCGGCGCATGGCGTAGTTGCCAAGGGCGTCAGCCCTGTCTCTTATACACATCTGACGCTGCCGACGAAGGCTTAGGTGT
>CAMFZO010000115.1 GCA_946006895.1 uncultured Clostridia bacterium
GACAGAGCCTCGGCGTCGGCGTCAGGCAGCAGTGAGACGGAATAGCCGGTGCGCTGCACGATGCCGCTGTCTTCATCCCTGACCGCCACAAAACCGCCGTCATTGAAGATCAAAAAGCCGTTTAACATTAAAAAAAGAAATAATGAAATGAGGCATCTATGAAATCTGCGAGAAAAAAACCAATTCATTTTTATCACCCACCGTAGCTTTCCCACAAAAAACCTGTTTTATCAAACAAAAAAAGCACTAATACCGATTTGACAAGCGTGATATAATTATATAGATAGGCGCAGTGTTCCTGCGCAGCGTTGAATTTTACGTCGGACCGCCGTGTCTGCGGCGAATCTCGACAGGACAATAGTAGGAAGAGAGGTATTTTATGGCTGATAAAACACCTATGGCAGCAAAAAAGCCCCATCTGGCCTGGCGGATCACCCGTGTCGTGCTCCATATTCTCGGTATTGTCGCCCTCTGGGCGCTGGTCATCGCCGGGACCCTTGCGCTCATTGTCGGCATTGCCGGTTCCATCTTTTTTAAGGAGGCGTCGACGTATCTCAAAAACGACGTCATTCCCAGTGCTTACGAATACGCGGAGAATCTGTCCCTCAGTGACATCAGTCTCGCCCAGACCTCCATTTTGTATTATACCGACAAGGAGACCGGTGAGCCAAGAGAGCTGCAGCAGCTCTATGCCACGGAAAACCGCATCTGGGTCAGCTATGACCAGATCCCGGAGGACATGATCAACGCCTGCGTGGCCATCGAGGACAAGCGTTTCCCCGAGCACGACGGTGTGGATTGGCTGCGCACCCTTTCCGCCGTGAAGAACTTTGCCGGCGGCGACTCCTCCTTCGGCGCCTCCACTATCACCCAGCAGCTCATCAAAAACCTCTCCCATGAGGACGATGTGACCATCAACCGCAAGGTGCAGGAGATCTTCCGCGCTTTGGCGGTGGAGGAGCGCTACACGAAGAAAGAGATCATGGAATGGTATCTCAACACCATTTATCTCGGAGAGGGCTGCTACGGCGTGCAGAGCGCCGCGGAGGTCTACTTCGGCAAGGACGTCAGCGAACTGACGGCGGCGGAATGTGCCTCCATCATCGCCATCACCAACAACCCGTCTCTGTACGATCCCTATATCAACCCGGAAAACAACCGGGAGCGCCAGCTCACCATTTTATATGAGATGTACTCCCAGGGCTATCTCAAGAGTGAGGCTGCCTACAAGGAAGCCAAGGCCCAGGAGATGGTCTTCCACAACGGGCGTTATGACGAAAAGACCTACCTGTGCGGCAACTGCGGCTACGACGGCCCCCGCAGCAAGTACAGCAAGGGCGACGACGATATTTACTACTGCCCCAGCTGCGGCACCGCCAACTACGCCGTGGACGACAACAACGCCTATTCCTATTTTGTCGATACGGTCTACCGTGAGGTCGTCAACGACCTGGCGGAAAAATATGAGATCAGCGACCGGGCTGCCGTTCAGAAGCTGCTCACCGGCGGCTACAGCATCTACACCACCTATGACCCGGAGGCCCAGGAGATCGTGGACCGCGTCTACGAAAACCCGGACAACGTGCCTGACACCGTCAGCACCCAGCAGCTTCAGTCCGCTGTGGTCATCATCGACAACGAGACAGGCGACATCATCGCCATGTCCGGCGGCGTGGGTGAAAAGGAAGCCAGCCTGTCCCTGAACCGCGCCACCCAGAGCAAGCTGCCCACCGGCTCGTCCATCAAGCCCATTGCGGTCTATGCTCCCGCTCTGGAGGCAGGGGTCATCACGCCCGCCACGGTCATTGAGGATTCACCCCTCTATGAGGATACGAGCTGGCCGAAGAACTACACCCGCGGCTACACGGGCCACTGCACCATTCTCAGCGCAGTCACCAGCTCCGTCAACACCGTTTCGGTCAAGACCCTGGATCTGCTGGGGCTGCAGAACAGCTACGACTTCCTGACACAGAAGCTGGGCGTCACCACCCTGGTCAACGATCTGGAGGTGGGCGGACAGCACTATTCCGACATCGCCTACGCGCCCCTCGGTCTGGGCGAGCTGACCTACGGCCTGACGGTGCGGGAAATGGCTCAGGCCTACGCAACCTTCCCCAACGACGGCGTTTTCCGCGAGGCCAGGACCTATACCAAGGTCGTCGATCCCGACGGCAACGTGATTTTGGACAACACGCAGGAGAGCCACACCGCCGTCAGCGAAAAGACCAGCTTCTATATGAATTATATGCTCAGAAACGTGGTTTCCTACGGTACCGGAACCCCTGCCTATATGAATAACATGGCCGTCGCCGGCAAGACCGGTACCTCCAACAACGACCAGACCCGTTGGTTTGCAGGCTACACGCCCTACTACACCGCTGTCGTCTGGTGCGGTTACGACGAGCCGGAGCAGATCATCCTCTCCAATTCCTGGACCAATCCGGCCGTCACTATGTGGAACCAGGTCATGCGGCCCCTGCATGAGGGCCTGGAATACCGGGACTTCACCGATTCCGGCGCCTACTACTACACCATCTGCACCGACTGCGGCAAGATCGCCACAGAAGCCTGCAAGAAGGACGTCCGCTCCGACGGCAATAACCGTACCGCCTCCATCCGTCTGTTCCGGGAGGATGTGCCCTCGGAGACCTGCGACTGCCACGTCATGGTCAAGATATGCAAGGACTCGGGCCAGATCGCCACGGAGTTCTGCAAGGACACCACCGAGGTGGGTATGCTCCTGAAGGAATTTGCCTGGGATAAGGATGTGGAGGCGAAGGCCGACTTCATCTACGACCCGGACGATAAGAACGCCGTCTGCAAGCTCCACGACGAGCACAGCGCCACCGAGACCACGGAGAGCAGCGGGGAGGAGACCACCGAACCGACGGAATCCACCCAGCCTGCGGAGTCCACGGAGCCGACCGAAGAGCCGACCGATCCGGAGCTTTTCCTGCCGCCGGACGAGACGGAGTGGTTTGAGCGCAGGAAGATATTCACCGCATAAAAAGATAAAGAGAGGGAAGAAGTCCCTATGTGGATTGCGAACAACTGGAAGGATTATGAGGTTCTGGACACCTCCGACGGCGAAAAGCTGGAGCGCTGGGGCAAATATTACCTGGTGCGTCCTGACCCCCAGGTCATCTGGGCCACGCCAAAGCAGGAGCCTCACTGGAGGCGCTTTGACGCCCGCTATGCCCGCTCCAGCAGCGGCGGCGGCCAATGGTCCCAGCACCGTCTGCCGGAGCGCTGGCAGATCCGCTACCGGGAGCTGACCTTCAATGTCAAGCCCATGAATTTCAAGCACACGGGCGTCTTCCCGGAGCAGGCTGCCAACTGGGACTTCATCGACGGGCAGATCAAAAACGCCGGGCGTCAGGTCAGCGTCCTCAACCTCTTTGCCTATACCGGCGGCGCGACTCTGGCCGCGGCCAGGGCGGGCGCTTCCGTCTGCCATGTGGACGCCGCGAAGGGTATGGTGGCCTGGGCGCGGGAAAACGCCGCGTCCTCCGGCCTGTCCGAGGCGCCCATCCGCTGGATCATCGACGACTGCGCAAAATTTGTCGAGCGGGAGATCAAGCGGGGCAGACGCTACGACGCGGTCATCATGGATCCGCCCTCCTACGGCCGGGGACCCTCCGGTGAGATCTGGAAGCTGGAAAAGGACCTGTATCCCTTCCTGCAGTTAGTCTCCGGCGTTCTGTCCGATGATCCCCTGTTTTTTATCATCAATTCCTACACCACCGGCCTTGCCCCTTCCGTGCTGACCTGTCTGCTGGACAGCGTCGTCAAGCCGCGCTTCGGCGGGCAGACCGTTTCCGACGAGCTGGGCCTGCCTGTAACGAGCAGCGGCCTGGTGCTTCCCTGCGGCGCGACCGGCCGCTGGACCAAATCCGAAAGGTAACCGAGCATCTATGAGCAATGCGATCACCGCCGAAAAGCTGAGCTTCTCCTACCCAGCGCAGAATGAAGGAGAACCGGTCCGTGTCTTTGAGGGCTTGGACCTGAATATTGAGGAGGGCAGCTTTGTGGCAATCCTTGGCCACAACGGCTGCGGCAAATCCACCCTTGCCAAGCATTTTAACGCCGTGCTTCTGCCGGAGGGCGGCAGCGTCCACGTCTTCGGACTGGACACCGCCGACGAGGAGCGGCTTCTGGACATCCGCCGCACGGTTGGCATGGTCTTTCAGAATCCCGACAACCAGTTGGTCGCCAACGTGGTGGAGGAGGATGTGGCCTTTGCGCCGGAGAATCTCGGCGTACCGTCGGAGGAGATCCGCCGTCGCGTGGACGACGCCCTGAAAACGGTCGGAATGTACGAATACCGCACCCACGCGCCCCATCTGCTCTCCGGCGGACAGAAGCAGCGCATCGCCATTGCCGGCGTCATCGCCATGGAGCCGCGCTGCATCGTTCTGGACGAGCCAACCGCCATGCTGGACCCGAGAGGCCGTCAGGAGGTTCTGGACACCATCGTCCGGCTGAACCGGGAAAAGAGCATCACCGTTGTGCTCATCACCCACCATATGACCGAGGCGCTCCGTGCGGATCGTGTCATCGTCATGAATGACGGACGGATCCTCACCGACGGAACGCCCAAGGAGGTCTTTACCCAGGTCGAACTGCTGCAAGGCGCCGGGCTCAGCGTCCCGGCGACCACCCAGCTTTTATACGCGCTCCGGCAGGCGGGCTATGATCTGCCCCTGGACGCGCTTTCTACAGAGGAATGTGCGCAGGCACTTCACAAATTTTTGAAGGCTTGACCCACGGAGGAAAAACATTTGGCTGCAACTATCGAGGTGAGAAACCTCTCCCACACCTACAGCGTCGGAACGCCTTTTCAGCATGACGCTGTCAAACATCTGAGCTTTACCGTCCAGCGGGGCGAATTTCTCGGCATCATCGGCCACACCGGCTCAGGCAAATCCACCCTGATCCAGCATCTCAACGGCTTGCTCAAGCCCACGGAGGGCGACGTGCTCCTGGACGGCGAGAGCATTTGGAAGGACAAGCTGACCACCCGTGCGGCGCGGTTTCGCGTCGGGCTGGTATTCCAATACCCGGAATATCAGCTTTTTGAGGACACGGTCTTTCAGGACATCGCCTTCGGCCCGAAAAATATGGGCCTGAAGGAGGACGAGATCCGTCAGCGGGTCCTGCGCGCCGCTGACTTTGCCGGCGTGGACCGGTCGGTGCTGGACAAGTCTCCCTTTGACCTGTCCGGCGGCTGTCTCTTA
>CAMFZO010000116.1 GCA_946006895.1 uncultured Clostridia bacterium
AGGCCATTTCCATGTCCAACTGGTAGAATTCACCGGGGCTGCGGTCGCCGCGGGCGTCCTCGTCGCGGAAGCAGGGAGCGATCTGGAAGTAGCGGTCAAAGCCGGAGGTCATGAGCAGCTGCTTGAACTGCTGCGGCGCCTGCGGCAGAGCGTAGAATTTTCCGGGGTGCTTGCGGGCGGGGACCAGGTAGTCACGGGCGCCCTCGGGGGAGGAGACGGTCAAAATCGGCGTGGTGATCTCCAGGAAACCGTGCTCCGTCATGGCCTGGCGCAGGGCGGCGACCACGTTGCAGCGAAGGACGATGTTGGCCTTGACCGCCGGATTGCGCAGGTCGAGATACCGGTATTTCAGACGGACCGCCTCGTCGGCGTCACGGCTGCGGTTGATTTCAAAGGGCAGCTCGTTGTAGCGGCAGCGGCCCAGAATGTCGATTTTTTCCGGGACGACCTCGATCTCGCCGGTGGCCAGCTTGGGATTCTTACTGGCCCGTTCGCGGACAAGGCCGGTGATGGAGATGGTGGACTCCTTGTTGATGGATTTGACGATCTTCATCATCTCTTCGCTCTCGATGACAAGCTGTGTTGTTCCGTAGAAGTCCCGCAGGACGACGAAAGCCAGGCTTGCGCCAACTTCACGGACGTTCTCCATCCAACCTGCCAGGGTGACGGTTTTGCCTGCGTCGGACAGACGCAGCTCACCGCAGTTGTGGGTTCTGGATTGTGTCATGGTATTTCCCTCTTTTTGAATTTGTTGGGACGCAATGCGTCATTACATTGTTTCTCGAATGACCGAGCCGGTCTGCAGGGCGGCCACGCCCTTTTGCATGAGCGCGATGGCCTCGGCAGGCGGCAGGCTGACCTGTTCGCCGGTGCGCAGATCCTTCACGGAGCAGAGACCACGGGCGATTTCGTCCTCACCGAGGAAAACCGCGTAGGGGATGCCCAGCTTGTCCGCATAGGACAGCTTTGCCTTGAATTTCTTCTGCTCGGCGTAGATCTGGGTACGGATGCCCGTGCCACGAAGCTGGGTAGCCAGTCGGACGGCGGCGGAAAAGTCCTCCGTCATGGGCAGCAGCAGGCAGTCGGCAGGCGCGGTGGGCAGGTCGGGATTGAGCATCTGCTGCTCGCCCAAAACATAGAACAGCCGCGTCAGGCCAATGGAAATGCCCACACCGGGAAGCTGGCGGTCCGTGTAGTATTCGGCCAGATTGTCGTAGCGCCCGCCGGAGCAGACGGAGCCGATCTCCGGATGGTCCAACAGCGTGGTCTCATAGACCGTGCCGGTGTAATAATCCAGACCCCGGGCGATGGTCAGGTCTACGGCGAAGTTCTCCTCGGGAACGCCGAAAGCGCTCAAATGCTTTGTTACTGCGGTCAGCTCCTCCAGACCCAGATCGAAAAGCTCATTTTTACCGCGCCAGGTCACTAGTCTGGACAGGACCTCCGCGTTGGATCCGGTGATGGAGATGAACTGCAGAATCTCATCCGCCTGGGCCTCCGTCAGACCGTTGTCCTCCAGCAGGATGGTGCGGACCTTATCCGCGCCGATCTTGTCCAGCTTGTCCACGGTGCGCATGATGTCGGCGGAGCGGTCGCTCAGGTCCAGCATGGCGTAGAAACCGTTAAGGAGCTTGCGGTTGTTGACGCGGATGACAAAGCGGGTCAGGCCGAAGCGCCTGAAAATGGTGTAGATGATGGACGGGATCTCCGCCTCATTCAGAATGTCCAGCTTGCCGTCGCCGATGATGTCGATGTCCGCCTGGTAAAACTCGCGGAAGCGGCCTCTCTGGGCCCGTTCGCCGCGGTAGACCTTGCCGATCTGGTAGCGGCGGAAGGGGAAGGCCAGCTCACCCGCGTGGAGGGCGACGTATTTTGCCAGGGGAACAGTCAGGTCAAAACGCAGGGCAAGGTCGCTGTCGCCCTTTTGAAAGCGGTAGATCTGTTTTTCCGTTTCGCCGCCGCCCTTGGCAAGCAGAATTTCCGCCGACTCGACGGCGGGGGTGTCTAGCGGCGTGAAGCCGTAGAGCGCATAGGTCTCGCGCAGAATCTCCATCATCCGCTCCAACTGCATCTGCGGCGCAGGCAGCAGCTCCATGAAGCCGGACAGAGTGCGCGGTCTCAGCTTTTCCATATATGATGTCCTCTTAAAAAATCAATTCTTCCAGGGTGTAGAATCCGGCGGGCTTGTCCGCCAGAGCCTCGGCGGCACGGACTGCGCCTGCGGCAAACACCCGGCGGCTCTGGGCCTTGTGGGTAAATTCCAGACACTCGTCCTCGCCGAAGAAGCTGACGGTGTGTTCTCCGGCGACGGTACCGCCGCGGAGGGAGAACACGCCGATTTCATTTTCCTTGCGCTTGCCGCACATACCCTCGCGCCCGTGGACCACCAGAGCGGTGCCGTCCGGGTCAATGGCCTGCAAAAGCTGCTTGGCCGTGCCGCTGGGCGCGTCCACCTTTTGGTTGTGGTGCAGCTCGACGATCTCCTTGTCCCAGTCGCGCAGCACCGGGGCGTACTCCCGCAGCAGCTTCTTCAGCACGGCAACGCCGGTGGAATAGTTGGCCGTCCAGATAATGGGGACCTCTTTGGAGAGGTCCCGCAGGACGTCAAAATCCGGCTCTGTCAGACCGGTGGTGCCGGAGAGCAGAGGGGTTTTGGTGCGGCGGATGTAGGCCGCCAGCGCCTTTTGCGCGCCGACGCCGGAAAAGTCGATGCACACGTCGGCTTTCGGCGCGGTTTCATAATTTTCCGGGCAGTCGATGTCGGCGTGGCCGATGACGCTCCAGCCCCTAGCGACGGCAAACTCCTGGATCATGTGGCCCATTTTGCCGTAGCCGCTGAGAAAAATATTCATTCGATCTCCTCCGTTACGGGAAGACCCGCCTCCCGCATGATCTTCGCCAGCTTTTTGCGGTTTTCCGGGGCCATGGGGTACATGGGCATCCGGTAGCAGCCGGCCTTCAGGCCCATGAGATTCATGGCCTCCTTGACGGGAATGGGGTTGACCTCCATAAACAGGGCGTTGATCAGGTCCAGATACTTTAGCTGTGCCGCAACAGCCTGTTCCCGGCGGCCCTCCAGCCAATCCGTGACCATGTCGTGGGTCTCGCGGGGCATGATGTTGGCCCAGACGGAAATCACACCGCAGGCACCGACAGACAGCAGAGGAATGGTGATGTCGTCGTTGCCGCAGTACATGAAGAAATCATCGCTGAGGTAGCGGGCGATCTTCATGGCGTAGGACATATCGCCGCTGGCCTCCTTGATGGCCATGACGTTGGGATGGACCGACAGACG
This sequence comes from uncultured Clostridia bacterium, assembly GCA_946006895.1. Taxonomy (GTDB): domain Bacteria; phylum Bacillota; class Clostridia; order Oscillospirales; family Oscillospiraceae; genus JAZOXB01. The sequence continues at coordinate 3,296 of CAMFZO010000116.1, forward strand.
GCGCACGACCTCGGGGGAGATTTTGCAGCCCGTGCGTCCTGGCACGTTGTAGAGGATGATGGGAGCGACGTCAGCGTCGGCGGACATCATGAAGTGGCGGTACATACCTTCCTCATTGGTCTTGACATAGTAAGGGCTGATGCACAGAAGCGCCTGGGCGCCGATCTTGGTGTAGACCTCGCTTTTATGCTCTTGCATGGAGCTGGAGTTGGAGCCGGAGCCTGCGATAACGGGCAGACGACCGTTGACCTGGTCAACGACGGCCTCAAAGGTCTTGATGTCCTCCTCCAGTGTCGTGGAAGCGGTCTCACCGGTGGTGCCGAGGGCTAAAATCGCGTCCGTTTTGTTTTCCACGTGCCAGTCGACCAGCTCCCGCAGACGAACCACGTCTACAGAGCCGTCGGCATTAAAGGGCGTAACGAGCGCAACGATAGAGCCTGTGATCTTCTTCATAAAAAACCCTCCTGATCATTTTGACTTTCATGCAACTGAATCATACCATTTTATGTTGGGAAAAGCAAGAAGTTTTCACTTTTCGGCTGCCGGCAGAGAATATTTTTCCACTGCGCTATGGTGCGCCGCATCCCTGCCGCCGAAAAAAAGCGCCGAAGGCCAGAGCCTTCAGCGCTTTGATGACGATTAAGCCTTGCCGTTGCAGCCGAGCACGTCGATGAGCTTGTGCTTGACCATGGCCTTGATGTTCTCACGGGCGGGCTTGAGGTACTGGCGCGGGTCGAAATGATCCGGATGCTCCGCAAAATACTTGCGGATGGTGCCGGTCATGGCAAGACGCAGGTCGGAGTCGATGTTGATCTTGCAGACCGCCATGCGCGCAGCCTCGCGAAGCTGTTCCTCGGGAACGCCGATGGCGCCGGGCATTGCACCGCCGTAGGCGTTGATCATTTCCACAAATTCCTGCGGCACGGAGGAAGAGCCGTGGAGCACGATGGGGAAACCGGGCAGACGCTTTTCCACTTCCTTCAGGATGTCGAAGCGGAGCTGGGGCTTGGTGCCGGGCTTGAACTTATATGCGCCGTGGCTGGTGCCGATGGCGATGGCCAGGGAGTCGCAGCCGGTGCGGGTGACGAATTCTTCCACTTCCTCGGGACGGGTGTAGGAGGAAGCCTCGGCGGAGACGTTGACCTCGTCCTCGATGCCGGCCAGGGTGCCCAGCTCGGCCTCGACCACGACGCCGTGGTCATGGGCATACTCGACGACGCGCTTTGCCAGCTTGACGTTCTCGTCAAAGGGCAGGCTGGAGCCGTCGATCATGACGGAGGTGAAGCCGCCGTCGATGCAGCTCTTGCAGGTCTCGAAATCGGGACCATGGTCCAGGTGCAGCGCGATGGGAATATCGGGATTCTCAATGACTGCCGCTTCCACCAGCTTGGTCAGATAGGTGTGGTTGGCGTAGGCACGGGCACCCTTGGACACCTGCAGGATGACGGGAGATCTGGTCTCGGCACAGGCTTCGGTGATGCCCTGCACGATCTCCATGTTGTTGACGTTGAAAGCGCCGATGGCGTAGCCGCCCTCATAGGCCTTCTTGAACATCTCGGTTGTAGTTACCAGAGGCATAGCAAAATCTCCTTTGTCTTTGAAATTCAACGCCCTAAATAGCCATACTTTCCGGTTCTGCCCGACGGGCAGGAGAAAAATGGCGATGATTCAGGTATAATGGTTGCTTGGCAATCATTATACCATAAAAAATGAGGATTGCAAGAGATTATTCAATTATTTCTGCGGTACCTGTAGGTAACAATTGATGTGAGACCAAGTGAGTAGAAAAAGCGATTGAGTTTGATAGAATAAAGCCACCACAGCCCAAGTCTTCTGAGGCGAATATGCATCATAGTCCTATATCTGGTACATTATAACCAACCATCATCGCTTGGTGATGCTCATGATATGACGATCCTGTGATATA
>CAMFZO010000117.1 GCA_946006895.1 uncultured Clostridia bacterium
GATGGTATCGCCGACCTTGACCACTTCTTCCGGGCTCTTGATACGGCCCCAGGACAGCTCGGAGATATGGACCATGCCGTCCACGCCGCCGATGTCTACGAAAGCGCCGTAGCTGGTCATGGACTTGACGGTGCCGGTGTACTTCTTGCCGACCTCGATCTCGCTCCAGATTTTCTCAATGGCAGCCTTGCGTGCTTCGCGGTTGATGTCGCGGATAGAGCCGACGACTCTGCGGCGGGCACGGTTGAATTCGGTGATCCGCAGCTTCACGGTCTGGCCCTTCAGCTCGGACAGGTCGCCGCCCTTGGCAATGCCGGTCTGGGAGGCGGGGATAAACACGCGGACACCCTTCACATTGGCGACGACGCCGCCCTTGTTCTCTTCGGTGATGACGCCTTCCACAGGAGTTTTCTCCTCGCAGGCCTTTTCCACATCGTCCCAAACCTTTATGCCCTCGAGCTTCTTACGGCTGAGCTGGACGGTGCCTTCCTGATCGTTGACGCGGACGACAAAAACCTCGATCTCGTCGCCGACCTTCAGGACATCCTCGGGTTTTACGCTGGGGTCTGCGCTGACTTCGTCATACGGGATGTAGCCGGCGTGCTTCGTGCCCAGATCGATCTGGACTTCGGTGGAACCGATGGCGGTAACGGTACCAAAAACCTTATCTCCTGTATTTAAAGTCTTGATGGAGTTTTCGAGCATTGCTTCAAAGCTCTCCTCTGCAACAGCATCAACAGTATTGTTCATTTCGCTCATAGTCTGATAGACCTCCTTTATAATCCACGCAGGTGTCGAAGCACCCGCTGTGATGCCAATGGTATCAAAGCAACGGTATGTCGCAGGGTCCAGCTCGTCGGCGCTGTCCACCAGCGCTACGTTGGCGCAATGCTCTGCGCAGATATGAGCCAGACGTCCCGTGTTGGAGCTGTTACGGTCGCCCACAACGATCATCGCCCGGCAGTATTCGGCCATTTTCGCCGCTTCAGCCTGCCTGTTCTCGGTTGCTCTGCATATTGTATCAAAGATTTCGTGATTTGTACACACTTTTTTTATGATTTTCTTGCAGGAATCCCATAAAAATTGCGTACTTGTCGTCTGAGACACCAACGTCACGGGCTGATCACGGTGTTCCGGCGACAAATTCAGCCAATTTTCCAGCGCTTCTGCGTCGGGAAAGACCAGTGGATGCTCACACCAACCGGCAATGGCCTCCACCTCGGGATGGGTCGGCGTGCCGATGATAATGGGCTGCCGCCCGGCTTTCTCCGCTTTGGCAACAAGGCCGTGGATGCGCTTGACCGAGGGGCAGGTTGCGTCGATGACATCCACATCCATTTGCTGCAGAGCCTCATAGATCCTGCGGGGGATTCCGTGGGAACGGATGACTACGGTGCTTCCCGCCGGGATCTCGTCGAGTGATGTGACGACCCGGACGCCCTGAGTATCAAAGCGACCTACCAGATGGCGGTTATGGGCAATGGGGCCGAGGGTCACGGTGGGCTTCCCGGAGGCAATGGCCTCCTCCACCAGATCTACGGCGCGGTTGACGCCGTAGCAAAAGCCGGCGGTCTTTGCAAGGTGGATATTCACTGCGTTTCTCCCAGACTGTAGATATTGCGGAGCAATTCCGCCGAGAGCTGCTCCAATTCCTGCGGGGTAGCCTTTCTGCCCTCGGTTTCGGGCATATAGGGCGTACCAAAAATCAGGCGGATGGGATGGAACAGCTTCTTTTCCTTGGTCAGATAGACCGGAAGCACAGGCACGTTACTGCGGGTGGCGATGAGGATCGCGCCGCTGTGTGGCTCAGACTTCTTGCCCTTGCGGATACGGGTGCCCTCCGGGAAGATCACCAGCTTGTCTCCATCCCGCACGGTCTTCATGGCGGTTTTAATGGCGGCGATGTCATTGGTCGAACGGTCGACAGGAAAAGCACCCAGCTTACGGTAGAGCCAACCCAGCACCGGCAGCTTCAAAAGCTCCATCTTTGCCATGGTGCGCGGCAAATTGTCCAGATTTGCGCCGATAATCACCCAAATGGGGTCGGAAAATGAGCTGTGGTTACAGCAGAAGATCACAGGGCCGTCGGGAATATTTCCTCTGCCTGACACGTGGACGACGGGATGTCCCAGGTGCATAAAGCCCCACAAAAAGGCACGGATGATGCGGTAAGTACGGCGAGAAAACATTTTCATAGGCCGGTCTTCTTTCGGATAAGATTCAAAATGGCGTCGACGCTCTCCTCCAGGCTCAGCTCGGAGGTGTCCAGCAGGACCGCGTCATCGGCCTGGCGCAGAGGCGCTGCCTTGCGGTGGGTGTCGCGGTAGTCGCGTTCCTTAATATCCCGCAAGACTTCCTCATAGGTCGCGGCGCGGTTTTGTGCCTGCAATTCCAGCAGGCGGCGTTTAGCACGGACCTCCGGCGAGGCAGAAAGAAAGATTTTTACGTCAGCGTTGGGCAGCACCACGGTGCCGATATCCCGGCCGTCCATAATGACGCTGTGGGTCCTGGCGGTGTCACGCTGGGTCTCCATCAGGAAAGCCCGCACTACGGGCAGCGCCGCGACCTTGGAGGCACCGTCGGAGACCTCGGGCTTCCGTATCTCCGCAGTCACGTCACAGCCGTTGAGGATCAAATGCTGTATGCCCTCCTGCCAGGACAACTCGACTCTGAGCTCCGGCAGCAGCGCGGCAACGGCATCTCCGTCCTCCGGCGAAAGGCCCCTGGACAGGGCCGCATAGGCTACCGTGCGGTAGATGGCGCCGGTGTCCACATATACAAAGTTCAGCGCTTGTGCGGCGCGGCGGGCCATGGTGCTTTTGCCTGCACCGGCCGGTCCGTCTATGGCAACGCTGTAACATTTCTGATCCATATCTAACTCCTGCTTGGAACCGGAATTATAATCTGCAAGGGAAATCATACGATTCCCTGTTCTGGCACGAATTGAAAGGTAATCCGATTCATAACGTTTCAAATTGCACAACGGCTATATTATACCGTTTCTTCCCCGGAATTGCAAGCGTTTTCTTGAACGGCCGCAGCCGCCGCGTAGGCCGTCGACCAGGCGATCTGCAGATTGAAGCCGCCGGTATAGGCGTCACAGTCCAGCAGCTCCCCTGCAAAATACAGGTCCTTAACCAGCTTGGACTCCATGGTCTTGGGGTCGACCTCTTTCACCTGGATGCCGCCCCGGGTGATGATGGCCTCCTCCACCGGACGGGTGCCGGAAATGGGGATCGGAAAGCGCTTTGTCTGCTCCAACAGGGCGCGGCGCTGCTGCTTGGTCAGGCAGTTTGCCTGCATGACCGGGTCGATCTCACAGCGGCGGAGAATCACAGGGATCAGCGAGTGGGGAAACAGGTCCGCCAGAGCGTTTTCCATGGAACGGTTGGCATATTGCGACAGGTCACGCAGAAGGCGGCTGTCCAGCTTTGGCTCATCCAGGGCCGGTTTCAGGTCCAGCAAAACGGTATAGCGCTCCCCTGCCTTAAAATGGGCCGAGGCAGACAGTGCCATAGGTCCGGAGAGGCCGAAATGGGTAAACAGCAGCTCGCCAAAGTCACGATAGACGGTCTTTCCCTTGCTGTCCAGCAGCCGAAGCTCCGTGTTGCGCAGGGACAGACCCTGCATCTGCGCGCAGTCATTGTCGCTTTCCAGAGGAACCAGAGAGCCTGTGGGTGGGACGATTGTATGACCGACGCTCCGGGCCAAAGCATAGCCGTCGCCGGTGGAGCCGGTCAGCGGATAGGACGCGCCTCCGGTACACAGGATCACCCGACGGCAGGAAATGACGCCCCGGTCGGTCTTTACGCCGGCAATGCGGCCCTCCTGAACAAACAGTCCCGTAGCCGCAGCCTGCCGGCGCTCCACTTTGTAACGCTTGAGGCACCGGTCCAAAGCGGCGATTACGTCGGCAGAACGGTCAGATACGGGAAAGACGCGGTTGCCCCGCTCGATCTTCAGCGGGCAGCCGTTTTCTTCAAAAAACGCCATCACCCGCTCCGGCGGGAAACCGCTGACACTGCTGTAGAGAAACCGCGGGTTGCGCGGCACATTCTTCAGCACCTCCTCGGCAGAGCAGGCGTTGGTCACATTGCAGCGGCCCTTTCCTGTAATGGCCAGTTTTTTTCCAAGACGGTCGTTTTTTTCTATCAGCAGGACCCGCAGGCCGCTTTTCGCGCACTGAACGGCGGCGAACATTCCGGCAGCGCCGCCGCCGATGACGACAACGTCATTCATCATCTGTTTCATAGACATGATACAGGTCCCATATCTCCTCCAATTTATTGAACAGCAGCGTAGTTTCCAGCTTTCTGCGCTCAGCTACGGCGACAATCAGCGCGTTGATGACGCTCATGGGCGCGATCAGGGAGTCAACCAGGGAAACCATGTCGCTTTTCGCCTCCAGCAGGAAATCTGCGTGGGCTGCCAGGGGTGAGGCGTTGCAGTCCGTCAGGGCAATGGTCTTTGCGCCGCCGTTGTGGCCGTACTTCATGGCCTGCACCGCGACGGAGGAATAGCGCGGAAAGCTGATGCCCACCAAAGCGTCCCGGGGCGAAATGCGGGCGATCTGCTCGAAGACCTCGCTGGCGGAGGCCGACGTGATCAGGCGCACGTCCTCAAACATATATTTCAAATAAAAGCAGAGGAAGGATGACAGGGCGGAAGAGGAACGCACACCCAGAATGTAAATGGTATGGGCGTTCAGCAGGGCCTCCACCGCACCGGCAAAGGCGTCGCGGTCGATCTTCTCGCCGGTGGTGCGGATGCGCTCCATATCCGCCTGCAGCACGGAATTCAGCACATCCTCCTGGCGCAGCCGCTTGGTTCCAAGCTCCATCCGCTGCACCGAGGTCAGGCGGTTGAGGACCATGCCCTGCAGCGCTTTCTGCATCTCCGGATAGCCGTCGTAGCCAAGCTGGGTGGCAAAGCGTACCACGGTCGATTCCGACACCTGAACGTTATTGCCCAAATCGCGTGCCGTCTGGAAGGCGGCCTTATCGTAGGAATCGAGAATATAGGCGGCGATCCGCCGCTGCCCCTTGGAAAAGGAGTTCATTTTATTTTGTATACAGGCCAAAATATCGGCAGTCATTATGTACCCTCCTTACTGTCTCTTATACACATCTGACGCTGCCGACGAAGGCT
>CAMFZO010000118.1 GCA_946006895.1 uncultured Clostridia bacterium
ACAGGGCCCGTTCCAACAGAAATTCCGTGCGGCGGTCGATGACCTCCTCATCAGGCAGAAACAGACAGAAGCCCGGCTCAAAATCGTGATCCCGGGAGACCTCGTCGTCAAAGCCGAAGCACTCCGAGCCGGAACCGACCAGACCTACGGCGATGATTTCCTCCAGGGCGGGAAACTGGGCGTGGAGCATGGGCGCGCCGTACTCCTCATAAAAGCCCCGGGCAAGCTCAAGACCGTTCATAGATCTCATCAGAGCGCTGCTTCAGCTCGTCGGCGCAGGCAAAGCGGCCGAAATAGCGGAAGGTGGGGGCGCATTTTTCGCAGACATAGGCGTAGTAGCCGTTGTGGGGCACCTCCGGCGTTTCCAGCAGGGCTTCCGCACGGTCCAGATAATCGTTGACCTGGTCCTCCGACTCCAAAAGACCCAGCTCCGCAGCAGCCAGATCGGCCAGATTCAGGTAGGTGATGGCCTGCTCCAACTGGCCGTACCGGACGTTTGCCATGACGTCGAGGGCCTTTTCATAATAGCGGCGTGCCTCCCCATACTGCTTTTCATCCACCAGGGCAAGGGCCATGTTGTTATAAAGACCGCCCAGACGTCCGTCCTCCCGGGACAGGTGCTGCTCATAGCTCTCCTGGGCCTTGCGGTACAGGGGCAGAGCCTCTGCTGCCTTGCCAAAGGCCTTATAGACCGTGGCGGCGTTGACAAAGGTGGTGCCTGCCGTGACTGTGCCTTCCAGGTCCAGCGAGTCCAGGAGGGAAAGGCCGTCCCGTACTGCTTCCATGGCCTGGGCTTCGTGGCCGCATTTGCGGTGTAGCCCCATCAGCTCGTTGAGCACGGACAGGGCACCCTGGTCGTCGTTGTTGAAGCGGGCCTCCGACAGCCAGAAGTTCAGATGACGCTCCGCTGCGGCATAGTCGTTGCGGCCCAGGTGTTCATCCAACTTCTCCATCATGCGGCACAGGTCGATGCGGTGAACGGGACGGTCCTTTTGATAGGCGTCGACACAGAAGGGGCACGTCGGCTCCAGATAATCTTCGGGTTTGATGCTCATAATACCTCCTATCCAATGAACCCGCAGTGAGACAGAACGGCCAAAAGCGGGCCCATTACGACAAAATAAAGAATGGTCGAGGGGATCAGGCAGTCCACTGCCAGAGCCGTGTCATGGCCGTACTCTTTACACCAGAGCACGGCGGTGAGGGGCGCGGGACTGCCGAAAATGACGGCGAGGATACAGGCCGCTTTCAGCGGCACAAGGAAATACAGAAGGGCAAAAACGATACAGGGCAGAAGCAGCACCTTCCACAGAGAGTAGAGGATGGCAGTGCGGTCTTTGACCCATGTCAGAAGTCCGTAGCGGCAGATCAGCATACCGATGAGCAGCAGGGACAACGGAGAGACTGCCACCGCCAGACCCTCGGCAGCGTAGGTCACAAAGCCGGGGAGCTTCACGGAAAAGGCGGAGCAAAGAATACCTGCCAAGACTGCCAAAAGGCTGGGACTGGTGAGGATCTTCCGCCACTTTTTCCCTCGGCTTTCTCCGCCGCTGCCGATGAAGACCTGATGGTGCAGGCCCCAAATCAGAATATCCATGACCGCGCCGTGGAGCAGCACGATGGACATTTCACTGGCGGTCAGGAACAGCCCCAGCAGCGGGATGCAGACAAAAGATGTGTTGCCCACGCTGCTGATATAGCGCAGAAGCGCGCGGCGGGACGGGTCCTGCTTCCGAAAGAGGAAAAAAGCGACGGCAAACGTCCCCAGACTGAAGCCCAGCGTTGCCAGCACCGTGGGGATGCCGACGGACAGAAGCCCCGAGGCGTCCATGACGGCAAAGGAGGAAAGCAGCATGGCCGGGAAACAGACGTTCAGCAGCACGGAGGGCAGGATGTCTGCCGCACTCTCCGGCACCAGCCGGACCTTCAGGACCAGATAGCCGATGGCAATGACAATGACAAAGAACAAAAGACCGTCGATCTGCATAGGATGCCCTCTTATTCCAAACGCACCAGGACCAGATCATCCACGATCAGCAGACTTCCGCTGTCGGGATAGCAGGCCATGGCGCCGATCTCTTCCGCGTAGAGCGCCGCTTCCTCCTCGGTGACGGCGCGGAAGGAATAGCCCAGATAGTTGGCCACGAACTGGGCGCGGGAGTATTGGTTGAGCTGGGCAACGGCGCCGGTCCGTCCACGGTAGAGGAAGGGCGTTTCCAGCCAGTTGTCGCTGTAGCTCTCATCGGAGAAGTTGTCGCCGATGAGGACCACTTCCATGTTCGCCCGGTAGCCCTCCAGAGACTTGATCCGGGTGAACAGAGTGGTAAAATAATTCTCCGCCTTGCGGTTGGAGTAGTAGACCGATTGGTAATTGCCGTTGCTCTGCCAGGCGTAGTTCACCGCCGACAACAACAATACCAGGCTGACGCCGAGAACGGCCGCTTTTTTTCTGCGTTCCTTTCCCATGGGAAGATGCTCCGCCAGCACCGCCGGCAGATAGAACACCGCCATCAGGCCCATGCACATACGGGTGTAGAGAGTGCTGTCCGCCGCGAGAACCAAAAACGCGTTGGCGGCGAGGGGCAGAAGCAGCAGGAACAGCAGGGCAAAAAGAACATGGCCCGGTTTGCCCCGCAGGAAGAAGATCAGCGCGGTCAGAGAAAAGACCATCAGGCACAGGAGCATCGCCCGCAGGAACAAGGTGGCGTTGAAGCCGGCAAATTCCCGCAGGGGAAGCAGGAAAAATTCCAGATAAGCCTGCGGAATTGCGCCCAGGGACAGGCTGCCCATGGAGCTGACGCCCTGGTAGTCGCTGAGCTGCGTGCCAAGTACGGCCAGACAGAGCTGCAGGGCCAGCCAGTAGAGCAGATAGCTCAGGATCAGCGCTGCCAGACAGCGCAGGGAGTGAAGAAAAATGCTCTTCACGGTGCTTTGACTCTTAAGGCAGCGGATCAGCAGTGCCAGCAGCAGGATCACCGCGAAATAGGGGAAATAGGCCTGATAAATGCCCAGAGAACAGGCCCCCAGTATTGCCGCGCCGAGGAATGAGACGAGGGAGGAACGTTTTAAAAGATAGGCCGCGGCGACGATGCACAGCAGGGCAAGGGCAAAATAATGTACGGTAAAGAGGAAAAACATGGCGCTTGCGATGGGAGCGGCTGCGGCGGTCACTGCGGCGACGGCAAAGCACAGCGGCTTGCTGTGCAGCTCCAGTACCCGCACCAAAAGCGCCGAGGTCAGAGCAAGGAGAAGCAGCGCCAGCAGACCGCTCAACAGCGGCACATTGTAAGCGCCCCAGACGCGGTCCGTCAGGCCCCCCAACAGATGGAGCAGCCAGCGACCCGAGGTGATGCCGGTGCCGTAGCCCTTGGGCAGACAGGCGATCATATCGTTATTGCTGATATTATTGACGAATAAATAGAGATAGGAAAGGCTACCGAAGATCGCCGTGGCGAGATAGCAGGTGCGGCTCTCGGGGCAGCGCAGGAAAGCGGTCAGGCGCCCCTTGCCGCGTACCAACGGGCTCACTCTTCGCCTCCCGAAGACAGCGCGTCTTCCGCCTCAAACAAAAACTGTGAGCCGTCCTTCCAGACGGATCTGTGGAAAGCCTCCGCGCCGTCCAGGTCGGTAAAATCCCGGAAAATACAGGGCGGCACCGAGGCACGGCCCATAGCCTTTGCTGCAAGACCTTCCTGCTCCAGCCGGAAAATATGCTCACGAACGCGCCACTTGCGCACCAGGTCAAAAAACAAGCCGTCTGCGCTGACCACACGGACAAAACGGTAATCCGGGCACAGGGTGAAATTGTCGTAACGCGGCAAATCAGCCATTTCGGTTTCCTCCCACAAAAAGATACTATCATTTTACAATAGCGCCGCCTGGTTGTCAACCGAGGACAGGAAACTTCTGCCCGCGCCGCCGGAAAGATCGAATCGGAAAAATCTCCGTTGCTTCCCGGAAGGTTTTGTGCTATGATGTTGAAAATTGCGGAAGGGAAGCGGAGAAATGAAAGAGATCAATTCCTTTGCCAAGGGGCTGCACAACGGGCTGCCCATCTGCTTCGGTTATCTGTCGGTGGCCTTTGCCTTTGGCATTTTTGCTGTCGCCAACGGCCTGGCACCCTTTGAGGCACTGCTGATCTCGGCCACCAATGTGACCTCGGCGGGACAGCTTGCGGCGGTGCCCATCATCGCTTCCGGCGGAACACTGGCTGAGCTGGCTGTCTCTCAGCTTGTCATCAACCTGCGCTATGCGCTCATGTCCGTGTCCCTGTCCCAGAAGCTGGGCAAATCGGTGCGGCTTATCGACCGCTTCCTCATCGCCTTTGTCAACACCGACGAGGTGTTCGCCGTGGCCTCCTCCCAAAACGGCGCCGTCGGACGCCGTTATCTCTACGGCCTGATCCTGACGCCCTTTCTGGGCTGGACCGCCGGGACCATCCTGGGCGCTGTGGCGGGAAACCTGCTCCCGGACATCATCGTCCGCGCCCTGGGCATTGCCATCTACGGGATGTTCATCGCCATCATCCTGCCCAAGGCCAAGGCTCACAGGCCCACGGCCATCTGCGTTTTGATCGCCGTGGCGCTGAGCTGCGCGTTTTATTATCTGCCGGTGCTCAGGGAGATTCCCAGCGGCTTTACCATCATCATCTGCGCGGTCCTGGCTGCCGCTGTGATGGCTGTGGCCGCGCCGGTCAGGGCAGAGGAGGAGAGCCATGAATAACTTTTTCGTCTATCTGGCGGTCATGGCCGGAGTGACCTATCTGGTGCGCATGCTGCCGCTGGTGCTGGTGCGCCGGAAAATCGAAAACCGCTTTGTCCTGTCCTTCCTCTATTACATTCCCTACGCGGTTTTGAGCGTTATGACCTTTCCGGCTATCTTCTATGCCACGGGGGATTGGCGGTCGGCGGCGGCCGGCTGTATCGGGGCGCTGGCGCTGTCCTTCTTCGGCAAAAGCCTGCTGCAGGTGGCGGCCTGCTCCTGCCTGCTGGCGCTGGCAGTGGAACTGATAGTACGATATTTATAAGAGTTTTGTAAGGGACTGCGGCAGATACGCCGCAGTCCTCAGTCTGTCGAAAAACTATCTTTTGATGAGAAGCCTCCCTCTGATGAGGGAG
>CAMFZO010000119.1 GCA_946006895.1 uncultured Clostridia bacterium
TCGGCGGCCACCGCATCGAGGGCATCGGCGACAAGCACATCCCCTGGATCCACAACGTGAAGAACACCGACATGGCCATCGCCATCGACGACGAGGATTCCCAGCGCCTGCTCCGCCTCTTCAACAAGGAAGACGGCAAGAAGTACCTGCGCGAGACCCTCGGCCTGAGCGACGAGCTGGTGGAAAAGCTGAGCTGGCTGGGTATCTCCGGTATCGCCAACCTGCTGTGCTGCATCAAGATGTCCAAGTACTACGAGCTGACCGAGAACGACGTGGTCATGACCGTTCTGACCGACTCTGCCGTCATGTATCAGTCCCGTATCAGCGAGCTGGACGAGATGCACGGAGCATACGACGCCCGCGAGGCTGCTCTGGATCACAACATCCATATGCTGGGCCTCAAGACCGACAATCTGTTGGAACTGACCTACGCCGACCGCAAGCGCATCCACAACCTGAAGTACTACACCTGGGTCGAGCAGCAGGCCCGCGACGTCCACGACCTCAACGCTCTGTGGTACGACACCAAGGGCACCTGGGACGCCGTCCACGCACAGGCCAAGGAGATGGATGAGCTCATCAACGAGTTCAACGAGGCCACCGGCCTGCTCAAGGCGCTGTAAGCATTACAATCAAAAGGGCTGTTGCAAAATTGAATTTGCAACAGCCCTGTGTTTCATTTTTGCTTCAATATAGACTTTTATTCTGCCTCTATGTAGAGGGATTCCGTTTTCTGCTGCGCTTGGCAAAGAATCTCTGTAGCTTCTCCGATGTTGCTTTTATGAATTGCCTCTAATGCATCGGTGACTGCATTGAAAAGAGTTAAGTACATTTCTTTATAATCTGGCATATTTCGCACCCCCCAATACCTATTATAGACCAAATTGGTCAGTATGTAAATAGAACAATTTGTTCTTAGGTATGATTTTTTCGGTGATGAAATATGCGTTATAGAAGGATCCGCGATTTACGCGAGGACAAAGACTTAACACAGGAGCAGATGGCAGAGGCAGTCTCTGTCGGGCAACGAGCTTATTCATATTATGAGAACGGGCAACGGATGCTTCCGCCGGAAGTATTATCCGCTTTAGCGCGCTTTCATGGCGTAAGCGTGGACTATTTACTGGGCTTAACAGACGAAAAGAAGCCATACCCACCCGCAAAAAGAAAAGTTATCATCTCGGATGATGAGATTCCGTGAGATGAAAAAGGAGAACCGTTATGCGTAATGTAAAATGCGGCCGCTGCGTCAAATGCGGCAAAGAATATGAGGCTGTGCCGAACCTGACAAACTGCGAGTGCGGCGGCATCCTCGACATCATCTACGATTACGACTACATCAAGAGCGTCCTCACCAAGGAAAAGCTGGCGGCGCGTCAGAACAACACCATGTGGCGCTACCGTGAGCTGCTGCCCATCGAGCAAACCACGCCCGACACTCCCCTGCGCGTAGGCTGGTCCCCCCTGTATGAAGCCGACCGTCTGGCGAAGATCCTGGGCATCAAGAAGCTGTGGGTCAAGGACGACGGCCAGAACCCCACCGCTTCCCTGAAGGACCGCGCCTCCGCCATGGCCGTTGCCAAGGCACAGGAGGCCGGAGCGAAGGTCATCGCCTGCTCCTCCACCGGCAACGCCGCCTCCTCTCTGGCAGGCAACGCCGCTGCCGCCGGCCTCAAAACCTACATCTTCGTTCCCTGCCGCGCCCCCAAGGGTAAGGTCGCCCAGCTCATGACCTTCGGCGCCAACGTCGTTTCCGTCCAGGGCAACTACGAGGAGACCTTCGAGCTGTCCAAGGCCGCCATCGACAAATGGGGCTGGTACAACCGCAACGCCGCTATCAATCCCTACCTGTCCGAGGGCAAGAAGACCGTCTCCCTGGAGATTGCCGAGCAGCTTGGCTGGAAAATGCCCGACTACCTGGCCATTTCCGTTGGCGACGGCTGCACCATCGCCGGCGTCTGGAAGGGTCTGAAGGACCTGTACGCCATCGGCTTTATTGATAAGCTGCCCCGTTTGATCTCCGCCCAGGCCGAGGGCTGCCATCCCATCAACCGCGCCATTGCCAACAACGAGCCCTGGTATCCCATGGAGGAAAACACCCTGGCAGATTCCATCGCCGTCGGCGTGCCCCGCAACGCCGATAAGGCCCTCAATGCCATCCGGGAGTCCAATGGCATCGTGGTCAACGTCACCGACGAAGAGATCATGGCCGCGCAGAAGCTGGTCGGCATGACCTGCGGTGTCTTTGGTGAGCCTGCCGGTGTTACAGGCGCCGCAGGATTGAAGAAGCTCTGCGAGCAGGGCATCATCGGCGAGAATGACACCGTTGTTTCCGTCATCACCGGCAACGGCCTGAAGGACGTTGCCAACGCCATCAAGGCCTGCGGCGAGCCCATGAGCTGCCCCAACGATATGGATCAGCTCTTGAAGGTCTTCGCGGACAACGGCATTGAGCCGGAAAAGGCATAAAGAGAAACAATACGCGCTGCAGCTCCCACTCTTGGGATGCTGCAGCGCGTTCTTTATTTCCATCAATAAGGCATCAGCGGTGCGGAGCCGTCGTCCTCGGCGTTCTCCACTGCCTGGATCTCCGCCTCATAGCTGTAGCCGTCGTTGACATGCACCGTGACCACATCGCCCACGCCGGCGCCCAAAACCGCCTTGCCCAGGGGCGACTCCATGCTGATGAAGCCCGCGTTGGGATCGATACGCACGGTGGAGACCACTTGAATGACCATGGTCTCGTCGTCCTCCGGCAGATAGAGCGTCACCCGGTCATAGAGCTTGACCTTACCGACCTCCCCCGGCATACCGCCCTCGTCATCGTCGATGATCTGAGCGGTTTTTATCATGTTTTCCAGATAGCGCATACGGCTGTCGTTGCGGCGCTGGGCCTGCTTGGCCGCTTTATACTCGTAATTCTCGCTGAGGTCGCCAAATTCGCGGGTTCGCTTAACCTCCTCGATGATCTTCGGACGCTGGTTGAGCCGCCGGTCCTCCAGCTCCGCCTCCATCAGAGCGATGTCCTTTTTTGTCAATTTATCGTACATTATGAAAGCCTCTTTTCCTTATTCCGGGCGGCAATGCTCAAAAATGGGCGTTGCGCCCCGTTTTTTTGCCGCAGTAATCTCCGCAGCGCTGCGGAGTGTCCAACTGAACTCCTGCACACCCCACAGTCTTTTACTCAGCCAGAGGGCAAGCTGCCTTCGGTCCTGGAAGCAATAAGCAATAAAATGGGGCATCGTGAGAAAGTTGGTGCACAAGTTGGTCAGGAGCCATGCCAGCGGCAAGCTCAAGCCGCTTCGGCTGCGGATAAAATTCTGGGAGAGCTGCCCGCGAATAATATCCGGACGGTGCTTCTTCAGCCAGAGCAGGACCCGGGGATCAAAGGACTCCATACAGAACTGCAGGCCCGGATAGCGGTCCAGCAGGGCACAGACCCGCTCCGTCAGAACGGCGTGGTTTTTGCGAAACGCCTTGATTTCCACGACCAGCGGTGTTCTCCCTTCGAACAGGGGCAAGACCTCCTCCAGATAGGGAATGTGCTCCCCCGTTCCCTCCAGGGTCAGACGATCCAACTCCTTCGCCGTACAGTCGCAGATGTTTTTGTCCACACCGGCTGTCCGCAGCAGGCTTTCGTCGTGCATGACCACCAGACGGCCATCCTTGCTTAAATGAACGTCCAGCTCCGCACCGTAGCCGTTTTCCACGGCGAGGCGGAAGGCTGCCAGTGAATTCTCCGGCACACCCTTTTCGCTGTCATGGAGGCCCCGGTGGGCATAATCATAAGCCGCCAGACCATAAAAACCGGGCTTGCGTCCTTTACCCCGCAGACTCAGAACGTACAGCAACAGCAGTACGATAACAACAGCCAGAATGATGTAAAACGCCATGGGGCTTAATCCTCCACGTCCAGGGCTTCCAGGCCGTGCTTTGCCGTGGGCTTGTTATCGCCGTGCATGACAAAGAGCATCGTGCCGAAAGCCAGCGCAACAAACACCGAGGCATACGGGAACAGAGCGGTCATGCCCATTTTGTCCATCAGGTAGCCGGACAGCAGGGGCGTTACCGTCTGCGCTGCCATACTGGCGGTATAGTAGATGCCGGTGTACTTGCCCACATTGCCGCCGCGGCACATCTCCACCACCATGGGGAAGGAATTGACGTTGATGGTGGCCCAGCCGATACCTGCCAGGGCAAACATGCAGTTCATCAGCAGATCGGAGCTGCTCTCCCGGAGGAAGCAGGCCACAAAGAAGGCCGTGGTCAGCATGACAATGCCGCCGAGAATGGTCTTTTTTCTGCCCAGCTTGGATGAGACCATGCCGACGGGCAGGTAGGAAATGATAGCGGCGGCCTGGGCGATGATCAGGGTCAGGTTATAGTCCTTGTTGAGGATATTGCTGGCATAGACGGAATACTTGGAGGTCACGGCGTTATAGCCCATGTACCAGAGGACAATGGACGCCAGCAGAAGGCAGAGGCTCCGGCGCTCTGCACCGCTCAGCTTTCTGCCGCCGCTCTGGTCCTCGTCGTCGTCCTCCTCGATGCCGTAGCGGTGGCTCTCCTCCCGCATCTCCCGGACGAACTGCGGCTCGCGCACCTGCCACATAAACAGCGCCAGTGCCAGCACCATGATCCCCGCGATCACGCTGAAATATACGGTGTAGCTCATCATGGAATTTTTGACCGCGCTGGTAGAGAACACCATGCCCAGCACCAGAATCAGAATACCGCCGGCACTTCCCATCAGGTTAATGACAGCGTTGGCCTTGGAGCGCAGGGGCTTGATGGTCACATCGGGCATAAGCGCCACGGCGGGAGAGCGGAAGATCGCCATGGACACCAGAACGAGCAGCAGCAGGGCGATAAAGAACACCAGCGTCATGGGATTCTCCGCCGTCCGCTGCCAGGCATAAGCCTGACGGGCCGGGACCACATAGTCGGTATAGTGGGGATTGGTAAAGGCCTCCCCTATCGCGTGCTTTTCCGCGTCGGCACGTTCCTCAGCGGTGAATTTATCCTCCAGCGGATAGGAAAGCTGTTTTCCCTCGCCGCCGCTGTATCCTTCATCTGTCTCTTATACACATCTCCGAGCCCACGAGACGTAGAGGAA
>CAMFZO010000120.1 GCA_946006895.1 uncultured Clostridia bacterium
TTCGTCGGCAGCGTCAGATGTGTATAAGAGACAGCTGTACCTCGTCGTAGAACCAGTCACTTTCATGGACATCCTTGAAGTCGGCAGCGTCTGCGGCGGTCACGGTAAAGCCAAACATGGCAAGGACCGTCGCAAGGCATAGAATGATGCTGAGTAATCTCTTCATGGGAATGCTCCTTTACTTATTTTTTGTATCGTCCGATCCGCTGTCGGGCGATGGATACCGGGTAACGCGGGCTCAATGCCCGGCAAGGTAGGCGCGCTGTTTTTCGTTGAGGGTGTCGAAGCTGCCGCCGAAGGCCTTGAGCTTCAGCTCGGCTACATGGCGGTCCACTTCCTCGGGAATGTCATAGACGCCGGGAGCGAGCTTGCCCTCATTTTTCAGCAGATACTCCGCACCGGAAGCCTGCAGGGCGAAGGACATATCCATGATCTCCACCGGATGACCGTCCGCCGCGGCGATGTTGCACAGGCCGCCGTCAGCCACCACGGAGATCACCCTGCCGTCAGCCAGGCGGTAGCCGTCGAGATTCTTCCGCTCTTCAAACTTCTCCACCGCCATGGCTTTCAGTCCCTCCAGGTCGATCTCACAGTTGAAGTGACCGGCGTTGGCGACGATGGCGCCGTCCTTCATGGCGGCGAAATGCTCCGGGCGAATCACATCACAGCAGGCGGTGGCGGTGATAAAAATATCGCCGAGACCTGCCGCCTCCTCCATGGACATAGCGCGATAGCCGTCCATGACCGCGAGGATGGATTTCACCGGGTCAATCTCCGTGACGATGACCTGAGCGTTGAGTCCACGCGCTATCTCTGCAATGCCCCGTCCGCAATAGCCGTAGCCGGCGACCACCACCACCTTGCCGTTGACCTGCAGGTTCGTCGTGCGCATGATGCCGTCCCAGGAGCTTTGGCCCGTGCCGTAGGTGTTGTCAAAAAAGCACTTGCAGCGGGCGTCGTTGATGGCCATGACCGGGAAGGTCAGGCGCCCGGTCCGCTGCCAGCCCCGCAGCCGTTGTACGCCGGAGGTGGTCTCCTCACAGCCGCCGATGACGCGGTCTGCATACTGCCTGCAGTCGCCCAGCAGCAAATTGATCAGGTCAGAGCCGTCATCAATGACGATATCCGGATGGCAGGACAGCGTTTTCTTCCAAAGCTCAACGGTCTGCTCCGGGTCGGAGCCGTGAATCGCGTGGACCGTGATGCCGTCGTCCACCAGCGCGGCGCAGATGCAGTCCTGCGTGGAGAGCGGATTGGAGCCGGAGACGAACATCTCCGCGCCGCCCCGGGCCAGAGTCTTGACCAGATAGGCCGTTTTGGCCTCCAAATGGATCGACAGAGCGATCTTCTTTCCCGCAAAAGGCTTTTCCCGCTCGAAGCGTTCCCCGATAGCATTGAGCACCGGCATATGTTTGCTGACCCAGTCGATCCGCTGATGTCCCTCTTCCCTGCACCCAATATCCTTAATGATCGACATTCCATCCACCCTTTCATTCAAGTCTCTGTTTTCTGCACAAGACGGCACAGCGTGCCTTAAGCACGATGTGACTGTGCGCAGCACACGGGATTCTTGATGAAACTTTTTAATCAAGAATCAGTATTACAATTTGATTATACCTGCTGCGGCGGAATAAGAAAAGGACATTTGTCCGTCACTTTCGAGAAAAAAGCGAAAGCTGCCGCAGCAACTGCGACAGCTTCCGCCGGTGAGTGAAAAAGAAAATGAAGATGAGGTAGTTTATTTGATGTTGCCCAGATAGTTGACCTCGATGGCAACCTCCGGCTCGACGTCAATGGCGTCGGAGATCTCGATTTCACCGGCGTGGATCTTTGCCACCAGGTCAAGATAGTCCGCCTCGGTGAATTTTCCGTCCTCATACTGCGTTGACGGCGCGATCTGCACGTAGTTTTCGTTGGGATCGTCGGAGATGATGCCCAGAGAGGCGATCTTGCCGCCGTAGGCCGCCCAGTTATCGTTGACGATCAGGTCGGTCAGAGCGGTGGTCACGGTGGCAGCCAGGCCCTTCATGGCGGAGGATACCGTCATACCCTCGCCGTAGACGCTGTCGATGCCTGCCGCCTGGTCCACGTCAACGCCGATGATCTTGCCGTTCACTCTGGCAGCGGCTTCACAGGCGGAGTCATAGATGCTGCCGCCCGCGGCGAAGCAGATCTCCAGCCCGTTGGCGTAGAGGGTGTCCATGTAAGCGGTGATGTCTGCGTCGCCGTAGAACTGGTTGCCGTAGACATACTGGATGGAAACGTCCTTTTCAATGCCCAGCTCGACGGCTGCGGCATTGGCGCCCTGCACAAAGCCATAGCCGTAGCGGATGACAGCGGGAACCGCCATGCCGCCCAGATAGGCGAGCTTGGTGTAGCCCAGCTTTACGGCCGCATAGCCGACCATGTAGCCCGGGATCTGCTCCTGATAGACGGCAGAATAGACATTCTCCGGCAGCGTGTAGTCGCCATAGTCCGCTTCGCCGACGTCGAGGACGATGTACTTCACATCAGGATTCAGCTCTGCCGTCTCTCTCACCGTCTCGGCAAAGGCAAAGCCCGGCATCAGCAGGACATTGTAGCCATTGGCGACGGCCTGGTCGATGGAGGCGACACGGGCTTCGGTGGAGTCGCCGGTGGGCTTGTAGTAGGTGAAGTCCACGCCGTGGTCGTCACACCATGCCTTGCCGGCTTCATAGGTGGTCTGGTTGAAGGACTGGTCCGTGATGTCGCCGTAGTCGGTGATCATTGCAACCTTCCATACGGGTTCGTTGGCCTCGGTCTCAACGGGCTGGTTGTTTTCGGTTTCGATGTCAGTAGTTTCCGTGGGTGCGTCAGTGGGCGCGTCGGTCTCCTGGGTAGCTTCTTCCTTGCAGCCGGTAAACAGGCAGGCAAGCAGCGCCAGGACAAGGAGCATTGCAAACAGCTTTTTCATTTTCTGAACCTCCAATTCTTATGCGGTTTCCCGCGGTTGATTTCATTATAAATTCTGCCGCTTGTCCTGCCAAGGACATTTGTCCGCATTTTTTCACGGGAGGTTCTTCTTGTCCGCCGGTCAGCTCTCTGCGAGTCGCAGCCGGGGCACTTTCGGGGTCATTCTCCTCTCATTCGGGCCGCTGCATCGACAAAATACTGCGCGATCTCCTCGGCGCTGAACCTTTCGCCGTCGGACAGCCAGGTGACCGCCGTGTTCATCAGCGCGCCGACATACATATACAGCTTGTATTTTTCAATGGAGCCGTAGGGCATGGAGCCGTCAACGGTTTCGTGAAAGGAATTGACTTCCTCCCACAAGATGGAGGAAAAGCCGGTGTGCTGCAGGTCCAGGATGTGGCTCCGGTATTTCTGGAAGTGCCGGAAGATCAAAAGCACGTTCTCATAGCAGTAGATGCTCCCCCGCTCCAAGTCGATCACCTCCCGAAATTCGTCCAGAATATCCCGGATCAGCGTGACCAGCACATCCTCCTTTGAGGAATAGTTCCGGTAAAAGGACGCCCGCGCCACACCGGCTTTACTGACTATCTCCGAGATATGAATGTCGGTCAGACTTTTCTCCGCCATCAGGGAAAATAATGTGTTGGTGATGTCTCTTTTGACCCTCAGATTTTCTTCTTTTCGTTTGTCCATGGCGGCTCCTTTCCGGTGACGTGATACAAAACCTTGCGTATTGTCTCACAAAGGGCGGTTGATTTCGCCGCCGCTATATGATACAATTGTATCATATTATAGTATGATTCCGTCCAATGTCAACCAGATGTGATGATATTCTGGCGACCGCCCTCTGTCTTTCGCCGTTTTGGCGCGAAAGGGCAGGAAAGGAAATTTTTGGAAAGGCAGCAATACAGAATGAGAGTCGCAATTGCAACAGATACAAACAGCAGCATCCTGCAGGGGGAACGCAAGGATATTTTTGTACTTCCCATGCCCGTGATCATTGACGGGCAGACGTATTTTGAGGGGATCGATATTTGCAGCCGTGAGCTTTATGAAGCTATGAAGCAGCACAAGGATATTTCGACCTCTCAGCCTGCCCCGGGCCAGTTTATCGAGTTTTGGGATCAGATCCTGGCCGCAGGATATGACGAGATCGCCTTTATCCCCATGTCCAGCGGCTTGAGCAGCTCCTGCGGCAGCGCCGCCCAGCTTGCGGAGGACTACGGCGGAAAGGTGCAGGTAATTGACAACCACCGAATCTCCGTGACCCAGCGGGAATCGGTTTTTGCGGCCTTACAGCTTGCCCAGCAGGGCTGCAGCGCCCGGGAGATCAAGGCACATCTGGAGGAGCGGGCCTACGAGTCAAGCATCTATATCACGGTCGACTCCATGGAGTACCTGAAAAAGGGCGGCCGCGTCACCCCCGCAGCGGCGGCCTTTGCAGCCGTTTTGAACATCAAACCCGTGCTGACGATCCAGGGCGACAAGCTGGACACCTACGCCAAAGCCAGAGGTATGCGCCAGGCGGAAGCGACCATGATCAAGGCCGTCCATCAGGACCGGGCTACGCGTTTTGCCGATGTCTCCGAGCCTCAGCTTCAGATCGACACCGCAGGAACCATTGAGAGCGAAGCAGCAGCGCAGGAATGGCTGCAAATGGTCCAAAGGGAATTCCCCGGCGCTGCGGTCTCCTATTACCATCTGCCCTGCAGCATCGCCTGTCACGTGGGAATGAATTCTATGGCTGTTACCATTACAAAAAAAGAGGTGTGACCGTCGTCACACCGTAAGATAGGCCGTATAGATACAACTGCCGTTCCTTTGCGGGAACGGCAGTTCGTCTGTCCGTTATAGCTGCGGGAGTAAATATACTATCAGCATGGAAAAAACAGAAAGCATCACTGTTTTACTCGTTTGCAATTGCTTCTGCAAAAATCTTATCTGTATTCATGGTTCGACCCTCCAAATAATTCGTCTTTTACCAGATAGGTCATTGCGCAACTAACTTACCTGACAACTTCATTATAGCGGCCATCAGAAACAAACGGAACGACAGCTTTTTATTTTTGTGTCGATTTCAAAGGGTGTTCCGCTTCGTTCAAGTTGATTGGATAACGAGTAGTGAACCTTTATACCATCAGTCAATTTCAAGATTTGAATTGCAAATTCTGTTGACATATC
>CAMFZO010000121.1 GCA_946006895.1 uncultured Clostridia bacterium
GTGTGAGGCGCTGCGGGCGCAGATGGAGGAGGCGTCGGAGCGGCTGGATTTTGAGCACGCCGCCCAATACCGGGACCGTCTGCGGGCCATAGAGGCTTTGGGCCAGCGGCAGTTGGTCACGGCAGGATCCATGGCCGACACCGATGTGATCGGCTGGTACGAGACGGAGGCCAAGGCTTGCTTTGCCGTGCTGCATTTCATCGGCGGCAATCTGATGGACAAGGACTATGAGCTGCTGCCCCTGCCGGAGGACCGGGAAGAAGCCCTGTCCTCGCTGGTCAAGCAGTATTATCTGGCGCGAAAAGCCGCGCCCAAGCGGATTTTGCTGCCCTTTGCCATGGAGGACGCGGAGCTGTTTTCCCAGCTTTTACAGGAGCAGTTGGAGTTCAAGGCCCGCATTTCTGTGCCCAACCGGGGCGACAACAAGCGCCTGGCTGAGCTGGCCTATCAGAACGCCAAGGAGGAGGCCGAGCGCGCCACCACGGCGGCAGAACGCCTCAGCGGCACCCTGACCCTGTTGCAGGGGATGCTGTGCCTGCCGGAGTATCCGCGCCGCCTGGAGGCCTACGACATTTCCAACATCGCCGGAACGGACATTGTGGCGTCCATGACGGTTTTTGTCAACGGGAAGCCGAAAAAGAGCGACTACAAACGCTTCAAGCTGGAAAACATGGAGGATCAGGACGACTACGCCTCCATGCGGCAGGTGCTCTGCCGCCGGTTTTGCCGCTATCTCGACGGGGACAAGGGCTTTGAGGAAAGGCCGGACGCCCTGCTGATCGACGGCGGCGCAATCCATGCCCAGACGGTAAAGGAAGCCCTGGCCCTGATGGGCATTGAGCTGCCGATTTTCGGCATGGTAAAGGACAACCGCCACCGCACCCGCGCTCTGGTGACGCCGGAGGGTGCTGAGATCGGCATCCAGGCGGTCCCGGCAGTGTTTGCCCTCATCGGGCGCATCCAGGAGGAGACCCACCGCTTTGCCATCACCTATCACCGACAGCTTCGCAGCCGCCGGGTCAAGGGCTCCCAGCTCGACGAGATCCCGGGGGTCGGCGAGAAGCGGCGTTTGGCGCTGCTGAAGCACTTCAAGTCCGTCACGGCGGTAAAGTCCGCCTCCGTGGAGGAACTGCGGGAGGCAGTTCCGGCATGCACGGCGCAGGCGGTCTATGAATATTTCCACAAGCAGGAGTAAACCATGAGAGTCATTACCGGTACCGCCCGAGGTACTAATTTGAAAGCCCCGGACGGCCTTTCCACCCGTCCGACGGCGGACAAGGTCAAGCAGGCGGTTTTCAATATCATACAATATGAGATCGCGGGGGAGGTCCTGGACCTGTTTGCAGGCTCCGGCCAGTTGGGCATCGAGGCCCTGAGCAGGGGAGCGTCCCGCGCCGTTTTTGTGGACGCGGGAAAGCCGGCCATCGCCGTGATCCGGGAGAATCTGAAAAAGACCCATCTGGAGGACCGGGCGGAGGTGGTCTGCTGCGACTATATGACCTACCTCGCAAACTGCAGAAAACGCTTCCGTATCGTGTTCCTCGACCCGCCTTATGCAGAAAATTATTTAGAAAATGCAATAAAACGCATCTCGGAAATTGACATTTTGGCGGAAGGTGCTATAATTGTATCAGAACGCCCCCTGGGAAAGCCTCTGGATGAGGACTTTCCCGGCCTGGTGCGCTCGAAAGATTACCATTACGGCAAAACGACGGTAACGCTCTTTCGCCGGGAAAGGGATGTTCTATGAAGATCGCCGTCTATCCCGGCAGCTTCGACCCCGTGACCAACGGACATCTGAATATCATCGAGCGCGCCTCGCGGCTGTTTGACCAGGTTATTGTCTGCGTCATGGTCAACTGTGAGAAAAAGCCGCTGTTTTCTCTGGAGGAGCGGAAAAACCAGCTCCGCAGCGTTACCAGCCACCTTCCCAACGTGACGGTGGACGCCTATGACGGTCTGCTGGCCGAGTATGCCAGGGAGCGCGGCTGCTGCACCATTGTCAAGGGCCTGCGGGCAGGCTCCGATTTCGAGAAGGAATTTCAGATGGCAATGGTCAACCGTAAACTGAATCCTGATCTGGACTCCCTCTTTCTCACCGCAGAGCATCAGTATATGTATCTCAGCTCCAGCGCTGTGAAGGAGATGGGCTATTACGGCGCGGATCTTACCGATTTCCTGCCGCCGCAGATCATGGATGAATTTGAACAAAGAATGAAAAAAATTGCGAATATGAAGGAGGCCCACCCATGAATGAACATGGAATTGAAGAACTCATCGGCACCTTGTATGAAATGATACAGGACGCCAAAACCGTCCCCTTCAGCGGCGACAAGTGCTCTGTTGAGCGCGAGCGTGTGCTGGATCTGCTGGACGAGATCAGCAACCAGCTTCCCGGCGAATTGAAGCAGGCGAAGACCATCGTGGAATCCCGCGGTGAATTGATCACCAGCGCCAAGCGTGAGGCGGAGACTATCCTGAAGAACGCCCAGGCCCAGGCCCGTCAGTTGGTGACGCAGGAGGCTATCTACAACGAGGCGAAGAATCAGGCCAACGAGATGGTCCGCGCCGCGCAGGAGAAGATCAAGGAACTGAAGCAGGTCACCAACGACTATGTGGACGATTCTCTGCGCCGCACCGAAGAAGCCGTCGCCGAGGCCCTCTCCGAGATCCGCGACTCACGCTCCAAGTTCCGCGCCCTGGTCAATCCCCAGGCTGCAAAGACCAATACCGCAATTATCGAAGACGTATAAACTCTTTCAACAGGTCAATTTCTCTGAATTGACCTGTTTTTTAAACTGGGAGGTAATTATGGACTATTTGGAACGCTATGAATTCTGGTGCGGGAACGCGCCGTTGTCCGGCAAGGAGAGGGAAGCGCTGCTTGCCATGAAAGCCGACGACGATGAGGTGAAGGGGGCCTTCGGCGCGGAGCTGCAATTCGGCACTGCTGGCATCCGCGGCATCATGGGCCTTGGCACCAACCGCCTCAACGAATATACGGTTCGCCGCACGGCACAGGGCCTGGCTGCATGGTTGAGCGCCACCGCCCTGCCTCAGAAATGCGCCATCGGCTATGATTCCCGGCACAATTCGCGCCTTTACGCGGAGATCTGCGCCGCTGCCCTTGCAGAGCGCGGCATCCATGTCTATGTCTATCATGAGCTGGCACCTACGCCCATGCTGTCTTACGCCGTGCGCCAGTTACAGTGCGGCTGCGGCATCGTCGTTTCCGCCAGCCACAACGCCGGTGCCTACAACGGCATCAAGTGCTACGGCCCCGACGGCTGCCAGATGACCGACGAGCCGGCTGCCATTGTCTTCCGTGAAATCTCCGCGATCCCATATTTTGTCCCAACCAAGCAGAGCTTTGACGAACTGCTGGAGGCAAAGTCTGTGGAATTCATCACGCCGGAGCTGTGGGAGCGCTATTATCAGACTGTCCTGCATGAGCGCGTCGCCACGGTGCCCTCCGATAACCTGAATCTGCTCTACACGCCTCTCTGCGGCACCGGCAACAAGCCTGTCCGTGAGGTACTGGGCCGCATTGGCGTCAATGTGGATGTGGTCAAGGTCCAGGAGCAGCCCGACGGCGACTTCAAAACCTGCGAATATCCCAACCCGGAGACGGACGCGGCGCTGAACGAAAGCTATAAGATCGCTGTCCAGACCCATCCGGACCTGATCCTGGGCACAGATCCGGACTGTGATCGTGTGGCGGTGGCCGTTCCCGAGGACGGCAGCTTCCGTAAGCTGTCGGGCAATGAGTTGGGCTGTCTGTTGCTGGACTACATACTGGGTGAGCTGTCCGCCCAGGGAAAACTGCCTCCGTCTCCTGTCGCTGTGCGCAGCATCGTTTCCACGCCTCTGGCGGACAAGGTTGCCGCAAAATACGGCGTAAAGATGAAGTCGGTCCTGACCGGATTTAAGTACATCGGCGGCGAGATCCTCGCGCTGGAGGAAAAGGGCGAGGAAGACCGTTTCGTCTTTGGCTTTGAGGAAAGCTGCGGCTACCTCAAGGGCACCTACGCCCGGGACAAGGACGCGGTGGTTGCCTCCATGCTGACCTGCGACCTGGCGGCAAAGCTCAAGCGCGAGGGCATGAATCTGGCGCAGAAGATGGACGCCCTCTATGCCGAGCTGGGCTATCATGAGGCTAAGGTCATCAGCATCGAGCTGAAAGGCCCCAACGCCATGGAGCTTTCCGCGAAATTCATGGCCGATTTCCGCGCCGCCATCCCCACGGAGCTTTGCGGCATCCCCGTCACCTCCTGCACAGATTATCAGTCCCGGATCACCCGGAATATGCTGACAGGCGAGGAGAGCGCGGTGCTTCTGCCCAAGTCCAATGTGGTCACGCTGGTTTTGGGTGAAAAGGGCAGCGTCATTGTCCGTCCGTCGGGCACGGAGCCGAAGGTCAAGCTCTATCTGACCGCCGTAGACCGGGACAAGGACCGCGCTCGTGCGCTGCTTGCCGATCTGGCGGCTGCCATGAACGCCTATGTGCCGAAATAAGACTTGACAAGGCCGGTTTTTTCCGTTATCATGGACCTGTTGCCGGGAAAGACCCGGCAGAGGATATTCGACAAATGCGCTGACGAAGAGGAGTAGTCGGACGCTTCGACACAGAGAGGGGACGGCCGGTGCAAGTCCCTGTCGAAGAACGATGAAGGTCGCTTCTGAGCTTGCGGGCTGAAAGCAGTAGGTCCGCACGGGTCCCTCCCGTTACAGAGGCAAGAGTGCCCGCTTTTTGCGGGAATTCAGGTGGTACCACGGTATTTTATCGCCCTGAGCAGCTTTGCTCAGGGCGTTTTCTATGCACATTCTTTCAAAAAGGAGCAGAAACATGAGAGAATTACCCAAAACCTACGACCCCAAAGAGGTGGAGTCCAAGCTCTATCAGTTCTGGTGCGACGGCGGTTATTTCCACACCGGGCGTGACCCGGAGAAAAAGCCCTTTACCATCGTCATGCCGCCTCCCAACGTGACCGGACAGCTTCACATGGGCCACGCCATGGACGCCGCCATGCAGGACGTTCTCATCCGCTACAAGCGGATGCAGGGTTATGCGGCGCTGTGGGTGCCGGGCGTGGACCACGCGGGCATCGCCACCC
>CAMFZO010000122.1 GCA_946006895.1 uncultured Clostridia bacterium
ATTACAGCTTCTATCTGGATCTGCGCAAGTATGGCTCCGCCCGTCACGCGGGCTTTGGTCTGGGCTTTGAGCGCTGCGTCATGTACCTGACCGGCATGGGCAACATCCGCGACGTCATCCCCTTCCCCCGCACGGTCAACAACTGCGACCTGTAACAACAAAAAACTGCGCGGTGCAATTGAGGCTTCATTTGCACCGCGCTTGTTTTGTTTCGAGTTGCCTATCCCATCAGCCCTTTTTCCGCAGGACGATGGCGATGAAATTCAGATACTTCCCGCCGCCTGCCTCCATGGCTTTCCGGTCGCCGACAGCGTATTCGTTCTCCTGTCTGAGCCAGTCGGCCCAGACCTCCTCGTTGGATTCCATCTCCTCCACGGAGACCACCTCCGCCTGTCGGCTCTGAGAGACGATATTTTTCCAATAGGTCACATCGTGGAGATAGTCCAACTGCTCCGGTGTCCAGGAAAGCAGCAGCTCCGGCGGCAGACAGTCATGGCAGTCGCGCTTCATCCCCGGGACCGCGATATAGAGATAACCGCCCTTTTTGACGAAGGGCAGCAGCTTGCTGTCCAGGAACGCCGGGTCCCGTCCAAAATAGTTGTAGGAATCGGTGCTGACGACCGCGTCGAAAAATTCCTCCGGAAAAGGCAGCGCCGTCGCGTCGGCCTTGACCGGGATGATCCTGTCGTCGGGAATTCCCATCTCCCGGAAAAAGCGGCGGTTCTCCTCCGGGTCGCTCCAGAGGTCGGCGGCGTAGACCGTGAAGCCGTATTCCTTGGCCAGGAATACGGAGGTCAGCCCCTGCCCGCTGCCCAGATCGCAGACCGTCGCCCCAGCCGGGATTCGGTGGCCCAGCAGCAGCTCTTCCTCCAGCTTGACCGGGTTCGGCCCCATGATCTTACCCATAAGCTCCGGTGTATCATACTTTTGGCTGCGTGGATATTTCATTGATTCTCCTCCAATTCTGCAAAAAATCGGTCGATCTGTCCATGGGCCGCCTTGCGCACGGCAGCCGGGTCCTCAGCGCCGTCGTATACGGCGTAAAAGAGGAACATAGGCCCGTAGAATTCCGCTGCAAGGGCGGACGCCTCCTGCCGGTCCTTTCCCAGGGCCTGGGCAAACAGGTCCGTCATGTAGCCCAACGGTCCGGCGGCAAGGTACTGCTGGTACAGCCCGGACATCTCTCCGCTTCGATACTGCTCCAGGGTCAGCAGTCTGCGAAAACAGGCGGCAAACTCATCTCCCGTCCAGTAGTCGAACTGGGCTTTGCTGTAGCGGCAGGCGGCCTCCATCGTGGTTCTTCGGTATGCCTCCGGCGCATTTTCCAGCGTATCCTCCGGCATCTCCTGTTCTCTGGCACGGGCAGCGTCCAATTCCTCCATGCGCATGACGATGCGGTCAAAAATGTCCCGCTTATTCCGGTAGTGCTTGTAGAGCGCCGCCTTTGTCATGCCCAGCGCACCGGCTATGGCCCCGGTAGAGGTTGCCTCGTAGCCGTCCCGGGCAAACAGACGCAGCGCCGCCAGCAGAATATCCTCCTTGGTCTTTCCCATTGCATTTCCTCCGAAATCATAACCACCGGCCGTGCCGTTGGTATGCACCAGCCCCCTTGGGGCGAGCCCTCGGCTGAGCCTATAGACTCATCGGCTTTTCATTCGCTTGCATGAAGAGCCCTTCCACCGCAGATGCGGTTATGCACACATCCCAGGCCCCCTCTGACGAGGGGGCTGGATTTTTGCGCAGCAAAAAGACTGGGGGAGAGATTTTCTCTTCTTCTTTCTCTCCCTCCGTCTTCGCCTTACGGCGAAGCCACCTCCCTCGTCAGAGGGAGGCTTTCCGCTGCGGCGGGACTCGGCATAACGAAAGCTTTTTGGAACCACCAGCCGGGCTGATGGTTTTCTTTGTACAAAGAAGAAGTTAACGACCGTTTACTTTTTCCATTATAGTAAACGGTCGTTAACTTGTCAAGGGTTTTCTCCGTATTTTTTGCAGAACAGATGCCCGGCATATTCTTCCGAATATTCCCGCATTACCGGGCAACCTTCCGCCTGAAGATTATCCGCCGAAGCCGTGGCCCCAAGGGAAGCCGCCCGGATACCCCTGCTGGCTGCTCTGTTCCTCTTCCTGCGCAAGGGCGGACTGGGTCTGCTTCCCGACAGTCACCGTGATCTCCAGGGTCTGACCCTGACGATAGACGGAAAGGACCAGCTTGTCGCCGGGTTCACAGGCGCTTACCGCGTCGGAAAGGCCTGTTCTGTCGGTGATCTCCACGCCGTTGACTGCGGTGACGATGTCATTCTCTTTCAGCCCCGCTTCTTCCGCAGGGCTGTCCTCCGAGACGCTGACAATGGCAGCGCCCTTGGGCAGGCCGTAGCGCTGGGTCTCCGCGCTGACATCTGTAACGGTCACGCCGATATAGGGCTTGGTGATATAGCCGTCCTCAATGATGTCCTCCACGATGCCCTTGACGTGGTTGATGGGGATGGCGAAGCCGATGTTATCAATGGAGGCCTCGGAGCTGGAGCCGGAACCGGAATACTTGGCGTTGGTAATGCCGATGACCTCGCCGTACATATTGAACAGCGGGCCGCCGGAGTTACCGGAGTTGATGGCGCAGTCGGTCTGGATCAGGTCCATGGTCAGGTTCCCCGAGAGGGTGACCTCACGGTCCAGGGCACTGACGGCGCCTGCGGTCAGGGAGAAGGTCAGCTCGCCCAGGGGATTGCCGATGGCAACGACGCTGTCGCCCACGTTCAGGTTGTCGGAATCGCCCAGGATCACAGGCGGCAAATTCTCGGCGTCGACCTTCAGCACCGCAATATCGTTGCTCTTGTCGTAGCCGATGAGGGCGGCGTTGTAGGTGGTGCCGTCATAGAGGGAAACAGTGATGGAATCGGAGTCCTCAATGACATGGTAGTTGGTCAGGATATAGCCGTCAGAGGTGAGAATCAGGCCGGAGCCGGAAGCTGCCGAGGTGGTCTGATAGCCCCAGTAATTGGTGGTGATGGAGGTGGTGATGCCCACAGTGGAATTCACGTTGGCGGCATAGACCTCAGCCGCCGTCAGCTCCTTGCTGGTGTCGATGTGGGCAATGTCGATGACGGCACTTTCCCGGACGCCCTCCAGGATCGTGGAGGTCTTTTTTTCACTGCTCCCGGCCCCGGAATTCAGGAAGCTGCCGCCAAATCCTGCCAAGCCGCCCACCAGAGCGCAGACCAGGATCAGCGCCACCGTCCGCAGGCCCTTGTGCTTTTTCTTCGGTTTTTTCTGCTGCGGTTCGACCGGTGTGTAGACCGGCCCCGACGGGCCATAGGAAGGCTCGGTGTAGGTCGGGCCGGTGTAGACGGGCCCTGTATAGTAGTTGGGCTGCTGAGGACCTGCCGGTGTATATTCCGGCTGCTGGGGACCTGCCGGTGTATTCTCCGGCTGCGGCATACTCTGCGGCTGCATATTCTCCTGCTGCGGCATACTCTGCGGCTGCTGCACATCCTCCGGCTGCGGTACATTTGCCGGCTGCGGCGTGTTTTCCGGCTGAATCGGATATTCAAAATTCTGTTCCATGAGAGAAACCGTCCTTTCGGATTGATTTGATTTATGCCCTGAGTATAGCTCCCCATGCTGAAGTGAAGTTGAAAAAAGCATTAACTTTTTCTGAACTTGCCTTTTTTCGGTGCGATTTTCCACCGTTCGCGGCAAATCAAAAACGGCAGCTATAAAAATGACACATTTCTTCGGAAAACCACCCTATCCATTCTGCAAAAAATGGATTATAATGATAGTAGACGGTGGGGAACTGCTGCCCACGGGATCGGTTCCCCGTCCGTAAAAAGATCAGTTCGGGAGGTCTGTGGATATGGAGGTCAGTATTCGGAAGTGGCGGCTGTCAGACGCGAAAGACCTGTCCGCCGTCCTGTCCAACAGGAATATTCTGAACAATCTCCGCGACGGTATTCCCTATCCCTACACGGAGCACGACGCGCAGGACTATATTTCCGCCATGCTCTCCGCTGACGAAAATGATACCTTCGCCTTTGCGGTGCTGTGTGACGGCAAGGTCGTCGGCAGCATCGGCGCCTTTCGCCAGGGCAACATCCACAGTCGCACCGCCGAACTGGGATACTATCTGGCCGAAGAATCCTGGGGCCGTGGCATTATGACGGAAGCCATCCGGCAGCTCTGCGCCCACCTGTTCGCAGTTACCGACATTCTCCGCATCTACGCCGAGCCGTTTTCCTATAACAGCGGCTCCTGCCGGGTGCTGGAAAAGGCTGGATTCCGGTACGAGGGCACCCTCAAAAGCAACGCGTTCAAAAACGGCAAGCTGCTGGACATGAAGCTGTACGCCCTGGCGCGGGAGCCTGCGCCCTTTGCCGTCAGGCTGCTGCCGCCGGAGGAGCACCCGGAGGCACTCTCTCTGATCTGGGAGGTGTTCTCTCAGTTTGAGGCACCGGAATATTCCGAGGTAGGGATCCTGGAATTCCGCTCGGCATTGGAAAACCGCGAAAGGCTCCGCGCCATGCGGTTCTACGGGGCCTTTGAAAACGGTAGGCTTGCGGGCGTGCTGGCCATGCGGAAGCCGCAGCACATCAGTTTCTTTTTCGTGCGGGCGGACCGTCACCGCAGGGGCATCGGCCGCAGGCTTTTTGAAGCTATGAGGGCAGACTATGCTGAAGCGGGATTCACCGTCAATTCCTCGCCCTTCGCGGTGGAGGTCTACCGCCATCTGGGCTTTGCAGAAACAGGCCCGGAGCAAACCGTCAACGGCATCCGCTTTACGCCCATGGCGTATCATGGGTAGGTCTGCGGCAGCAAAAACACTCATTGGAGGCAAGTAATATGAGCAAGAAACTCTATCGGTCCAACGTTAATAAAATGGTTGCCGGCGTCTGCGGGGGCATCGCCGAATACTTCGATCTGGACCCCACCCTGATACGGCTGGGCTGGGTGGTGTTCTGCGCCCTGGGAGGCAGCGGTCTGTCTCTTATACACATCTCCGAGCCCACGAGACGTAGAGGAATC
>CAMFZO010000123.1 GCA_946006895.1 uncultured Clostridia bacterium
AATTTGAAGCCGCCGTTCGTGCGGCGCGCAAATTTCGGGCACCGCAACAGACCCTGTCCGCCCTAAGCTGCCGCAGGCAGCTTCGTGACTAAGGGCTAAGGACTAAGGGTGAATGACTGATGTGTGCGCTCCGCGCACGAATTAGAAACGGCGCGCCGGGTCGGCGCGCCCTACGGTAGTAACGGCGAATCGTGCGTAGGGGCCATAGTATACACTGTCCGCCCTAAGCTGCCTGCGGCAGCCTATGCCATGCGCGCCCCTATTTATGGTACTTCGTGCCGGCCTGGATGCTCTCGGCGCGGTAGAGCTGCTCCAGGGCCATGACCCGCATCAGGTGGTGGGGGAAGGTCATGGGGCCGAAGGACAGACGGAAATCGGCGCGTTTTTTCACCGCCGCGTCCATCCCGAAGGAGGAGCCGATGAGGAAGCAGGCGGCGCTTTTGCCCTCGTTTTTCACCGTCCGCAGCTTGTCCGCCAGGGCCTCCGAGGACAGCTCCGTCCCCTCCGGCGTCAATACGCAGAACCATGCGCCCTTAGGCACGGCGGCAAAAATCCGCTCCGCCTCCGCAGCCAGTCCGGCGGCGATCTCTGACGGCTTGGGATCCTCCGGCAGGCGGCTCTCCGGCAGCTCCACCAGTCGGAATTTGCAGTAGGCCGACAGGCGCTTGGCGTATTCCTCCACCGCGGCCATATAGAATTTTTCCTTCAGCTTACCGACGGTCAGCAGGGTGATGGCGAACATAGCCGCTCCTTTCCGCGCCGTGCGCGCGCAAAAAATGATCGTAGCTTTTACAGCCGGCAAAATTCCTCCATGGGGAGCCAGGCCGTCAGGACCCGTCGGACCTCCCCCGCCAGCGCGGGGCTGTAGAGCAGGTCATCCGGCGGGCAGTCGCGGATGGCCGACAGGTTTTTCAGCGAAAAATAGGGTGTCAGCCGCTCATCCCTGCAGGACTTGGGCCGGACATAGCGCTCGCCGTCGAGTGCCACGCCGCTTTCTCTCTCCGCCGTCTTGACGATGCGCAGAAATTCGTCGGCGTGGTCTGACATTTTGGTCCGCAGGTCGTCCATCTGCTGCACCCGGGCGCACCAGAGCAAAAAGCCGTAGCGGTAGCCCTCGGGCCGCAGCTCAAAGCACAGACAGGGATTCTCCAGAACGCCGCCGCGAACCCTGCGCTGGAAGCAGAACCACAGGCTGTCCTTGTAAAACGTGGGCGGGTGCATCCGCATATCGCGGTAAATGCGCGAAACGTGGGGCTGCATACCCTCCACGTGCTCAAAAGAGGGCGCCAGCTCTGCCGCAAGGGCCTGCATCGGCTCATAGAGGGTGCGCAGGTACTGCTCCTTGTGGGCGGCAAACCACTCCCGGTTGTTGTTGAAGCGGATCCCCCAGAGAAAGTCGATGGTCTCCGGGGAAAACCCCTGGAATACAGGAGGTTTTTTCATAGGTCTCTCTCCTTTTGTTTCGTTGGGGCGGCTATCAGCCGCCCGATTGGATACCGCTGGGTCGTTGGCGGGCGGCTGATAGCCGCCCCTACAGAGGATGTGCGTTCATAGCCGTAGGGCGCGCCGACCCTGGCGCGCCGCAAATCTGACCCGTGCGCACAGCGCACACATCACTTGTTCACTGTTCATTGTTCACCATTCACTGTTCACGAAACAAGATGTCCGCGGCCTTTCGCGGGCGGCTGATAGCCGCCCCTACAAAATATCATTCGTCTGCGCAGCAGACACCTCAGTCATTCACCCTTAGCTCTTAGCCATTCACTTATTCCCCGTTCATCATATGCTGGAATTAGTTTACATAATATCAGAGGTCAACTGCCGGAGCTGCTGCAGATGGCGCTGGGTATCCTCAGCCAGCCGGACAAACAGCGCCGTCTGGTCGGGCCAGAGGGCGGCCCCCTGCTGCCAATGGCGCAGCATGTGCTGCTCTGCCTGATAGCAGCTCCGCAGCGCCGCGCCGTAGGAGCGTCTACCCTCCGACGCGCCGGGGAAGATCCTCGGTTTTTCGCCGTTTTGCAGGAAATACAGGGCCGAAAGCTGCCTCCGGTGGCGCGCTTCCTCCGCCGCCATGTTCCGCAGAACGGCGGCGTTTTTTCCGGCGTGGTTTGCCATAGCCCTGTAGCTGCGCTCCAGAGCGGCGCAATCGGACAGAAAGGCCGTCAGGCGTTCCGGTCCCGACGGCTGCTGCATGGCTCCGTGGACCCGCTCCCACACCGCCTGCACCTGGGCGGAGTCATAGAGATTCATTGCGATGCCTCCTTTTTCGCGGTCTTTTTGACATTCTATGCGCGAAAAGGAGGTTCGGTGCGCGGTCTTTCCGGAGAGGGTTATTTCAGCGGTTCTACCCGGCGGAGCGCTACCTCGGCATCAAATTCCTCACCGTTGCGGAAGATCCGCAGGCGCAGAACATCCCCCGGACGGAGGGCGGAAAGCTGTGAACGGAGGGCCGCCATGTCGGTCACAGCCGCTTCATTGACGCGGAGGACCACATCGCCGGACTGCACGCCGGCCAGATCAGCGGTTCCGTCCTGGGTCACCCGGCAGACAAACAGGCCCGCCGGGAGGGACCATAAGCGCTGCTGGATCTCGTCCAGGCCGCACAGCTCCATATCCAGGGTCACCGTGCCGCCGGCGCTGTCGAACAAAGCTATGCCCAGCTCCGCCTCTCCGGAGGTCAGGAAACGGAACTCCGTCGGCTCTGTGGCGGTCTCCACGCTTGGCTCCGAGGCCGGTTGGCTGCGGGAAAAGCGGAGCAGCGCAATGGAACCCAGGTTTGCCGCCAGCAGGACCACCAGCAAGGTCACGGCGATGGCGACATGGGGCGTTTTATAGTCCGGCTGCCGACCCGTGCCGTAATGGTCGGGACAATTCTGTTCCATTGTGAAGCCTCCTTTCCCGGGGATGTTTTTGAAAAATAGTGAACGGTGAACAGTGAATAGTGAACAAGTATTGTGTGCGCTCCGCGCACGGGATTTTTGATGAAAGATTTCATCGAGAATCAGTATGGACGGGCTGTCCGGGAGGCCAGCCCCTACGGTAAGAACGGTAAATCGTTCGTAGGGCGCGCCGACCCCGGCGCGCCGCATTTTCAATCGTCTGCGCAGCAGACACCTCCGTTATTCACTGTTCATTGTTCACCGTTCACTGTTCACTAAAAAATTTAAATCGTGCGCGGAGCGCACACCTCAGTCATTCACCCTTAGCTCTTAGCCCTTAGTCAAGAAGTTGCCTCCGGCAACTTAGGGCGGACAGGGGTCGTCCGCCCCTACAGAATATCAATCGTCTGCGCAGCAGACACCTCAGTCATTCACCCTTAGTCCTTAGCCCTTAGTCAAGAAGCTGCCTGTGGCAGCTGATCGTTCCCGAATACGGCGCGCCGGGGTCGGCGTGCCCTACGAGTGCCCCGGTTTCCCTTACTTGCTCAGCGCCATGGTGAAGGTGAACTCGGTCAGGCCGTCGCGGCTGGTAACGTAGATGTCCTCGCCGTGGGCCATGACGATGGTCTTGACGATATACAGCCCCAGGCCCACGCCGTCGCGGTCGCTGGAGCGGCTCTTGTCGGTCTTGTGAAAGCGGTCGAAGATCAGCGGCAGCTCCCCGGCGGGAATGGTACCGCCGGTGTTGCCGATGGTGATAACGGCGCTGTTGCCCCGCGAGACAATGTGAATTGACAGGGTGCCGCCCTCATTGACGAACTTCACCGCGTTGTCCATCAGATTGTAGAGGACCTGGGTCACGGCGTCGCGCATGGCGTGGACGTTGAGGCCCAGCTCCGGCATATCGATGTCCACATTGAGGTTTTTCCGGTTGATGCGCTGCTCAAAGCTCAGAAGCGCCTGGCCCGCCGCCTCACAGATGTCGAAATCCGACAGCTTATCCCGGGGGATGCCCTGGTCCCGCAGGCGGGACACATCCAGCATATTGCGCACCAGACGGGACAGGCGGCGCACCTCCGTGGACACCAGCTCCATGTAATAGGGGTGCTTTTCCGGGGGAATGGTACCGTCCAACATGCCGTCCATGTAGCCGGCGATGGTGGTCATGGGCGTTTTCAGCTCGTGGCTGACGTTGGCGACAAATTCCTGGCGGACCGTGTCGGAATTTTGCAGCGCTACGGTCATATTGTTGAAGGCCACTGCCAGCTCCTCGATCTCCTCGTTCTGATAGCCCGTGGGGACGCGGATCTGGTAGTTGCCGTGGGCGATCTGCTTGGCCGCCGCCGCCATGTCCCGGATGGGCTTGGTCTCCCGGCGGGTCAGATAGGGCGTTGCCAGGATACTGATGCCCAGCACCAGCAGAGCCACCATAATGAAGATCTGCAGGGGCTTGACCGTCAGGGCGGAAAGGGTCGTCCGGCGGATGGATACCATGACGATGCACAACGGGACGCCGTCCTCCGCCGTCACCGGCACAGCCACCGCCAGCCGCTCCTCGCCGTAAAGACCGGAGGCTGCCACGGATACGGCCGTGCTTTCACTGCGCAGGATCCGGGAGGCCGTAGTGGAGCCGATGCTGCGGCCCAGATGCTCACAGGCCTGGATGTCGTTGGCGCAGATGCGGACGGTGCCGGTGGTATCGCAGATGAGGATGTCGCACTCCGACGCGGCGGCAGCCACCGAAAGGTTGGTGCGGAAATCCACATCGCCCAGGTATTCGCCCGAATAGGCCCGGGCCAGCATCGCCACGGTATCCGCCGTGCTGCGGAGGGAGCCTTCCTCGCTGCTGGTCACGTAGCGCCGGAAAAAGGCCCAGAAGGACACGCCGATCATCAGGGTCGCCGCCAGAAGCAGGCAGAGGATCATGGTCAGCGTCCGTCGAAAGGTGGTTTTCATTTGCCGGTGACCTCAAATTTGTAGCCCACGGACCAGACGGTCTTCAGCTCCCACTGGTCGGAGACACCCTCCTGTCTCTTATACACATCTGACGCTGCCGACGAAGGCTTAGGTG
>CAMFZO010000124.1 GCA_946006895.1 uncultured Clostridia bacterium
CGGAAGGCCTGCTGCTTTTCACCAACGACGGCGATCTGGCCCATCGCCTGATTTCTCCCAAACGGGGCATCGAAAAATCCTACTATGCCGAGCATGCCGGAACAGCGACCCAGGACGACGTTGCCGCCTTTGCCGAGGGCTGCGTGTTGAAAGACGGCACCAAGTGTCTGCCGGCGGTTTTGGAGCCTCTGGGCGCGGGAAAAAGCCTTGTGCGGGTCCGGGAAGGGAAGTATCACCAGGTCCGCCGGATGCTTGCCAGCCGGGATAAACCGGTCTCTTATCTGCGGCGCATTTCCGAGGGCAGCTTGGAATTGGGAGACCTGCCGGTCGGAATGACGCGTGAGCTTTCAAAAGAGGAAATTGCACAATTAGAGTCTGTGGATTTTGACGAAAAATTTTTCAATGAAAAATAGAACGTTTTGCTCAAATAAAGAGCGGCACTTTGTCCATAATGACGAAAAATTGTAAAAATTTCATAAAAACTCGACGCTGAATTGAAATAAAATGTCTAAAACCTCTTGCAATCTGTAGAAAAATGCGGTATGATAACAATTAGAATTTTGCCGAATATGGGCATTTTTCCGAAAGACGAAGGAGGACGGCTTATGTCAAGTCGTATTTTTCAGAGCGTGATCGAGCAGCTCGCAGAAGCATCCAAGGCAACCATCGGTGTGATCGACGCGGAGGGCACCGTCATTTCTTGCTCCAATACCGCACTGATGGGCGTGAAGCTC
Organism: uncultured Clostridia bacterium; assembly: GCA_946006895.1. GTDB lineage: Bacteria > Bacillota > Clostridia > Oscillospirales > Oscillospiraceae > JAZOXB01. The sequence goes on from CAMFZO010000124.1 coordinate 735, forward strand.
CCGGAGACGACCAACGCCATCTCGACCCTGCGGGAGGATCCCGTGTGCGTGGACAACCGCGTATTTCTGCCCCTGAAAGGCTGGAATCCGACCTATGGCTTCGCCGTTTTTGTTGAAGGCAGCGATGAACAGGCCGCTTCCTTTTGCCGCATGGCACAGGTGACGCTCAACGTTACCAAGACCCACTACGAGGAAAAGCACGACAAAGGGACCTTTGTCAAAAACATCATCACCGACAACATCCTGCCGGGGGACATCTATATCCGCGCCAAGGAGCTGCAGTTCCAGACGGAGCTGCCCCGGGCGGTGTTCCTGGTTCGCCAGAAGGGCCGTGCCGATGTGGCGGTGGTGGAGCTGCTGCAGTCCATGTTCGACGACCAGCAGCAGGATTTCGTCATCAGCGTCAATGAAACGGATATTGCCGTGGTCCGCCAGGTGAGCCCGGACATCGCCGGCGAGGAGCTGATGCAGATCGCCAAAACCATTGAGGATCGTCTGAAAACGGAGCTTTTCGCCCGCACTACCATCGGCATCGGCACTGTTTCCGAGCATCTGCGGGAGCTGGCCGATTCCTACAAGGAGGCTCAGGTGGCCATTGAGGTCGGCAAGGTCTTCGACACGGAAAAGACCATCATCAACTATAAGAATCTGGGCATCGGCCGCCTGATTTACCAATTGCCCACCACCCTCTGCGAGATATTCCTCTCCGAGGTCTTCAAGAAAAACTCCATCGACTCTCTGGACCAGGAGACCCTTTTCACCATCAATATGTTCTTTGAGAACAGCCTCAATGTTTCCGAGACCTCCCGCAAGCTGTTCGTACATCGTAATACGCTGGTCTACCGTCTGGAAAAGATCAAGAAGCTGACAGGTCTTGACCTGCGCGAGTTCGACGATGCCATCATCTTCAAGGTCGCGCTTATGGTCAAGAAGTATCTCGCCTCCCGCGAGAACCGAATGATGTAAGAAACTTGGTGTAACTATGATTGATTTAGTCAACGTGACAAAAACCTACGAAACCGGCACCCACGCCCTCAACGGCATTGATATGCACATTGACGACGGCGAGTTCGTGTTTCTGGTCGGCGCGTCCGGCTCCGGCAAGTCGACCATCATCAAGCTGCTGACGGCGGAGCTGAAGCCCACCTCTGGCTCCATCCTGGTCAACGGCTACAAGCTGGAATCCATCAAGCGCTCCTCGGTGCCCTATATGCGCCGCACGCTGGGCGTTATCTTCCAGGATTTCCGCCTCATTGAAAACAAGACGGTCTATGAGAACGTGGCCTTTGCCATGCGCGTCATCGGCGCCTCCACCAAGGAGATCAAAAAGCGCGTTCCCTACGTGCTGGAGCTGGTCGGTCTGGAGAACAAGGGCCGCCGCCTTCCCAACGAGCTTTCCGGCGGCGAGCAGCAGCGTGTGGCCATTGCCCGCGCTCTCATCAACAATCCGACCATGATTATTGCCGACGAGCCTACGGGCAACCTGGACCCGGCGCGTTCCTTTGAGATCATGCTCCTGCTGGAGCAGATCAACGCCCTGGGTACCACGGTCATGGTCGTTACCCATGAAAAGGGCCTGGTGGATCGCTTCACCAAGCGCGTGGTCGCCATCGACGAGGGCCGCGTCATCAGCGACGGAATGGACGGGTATTATAACTATGAAGCATAATAATTTCGGTTATCTGTTGGGCGAGGGCGTCCGCGCCATGTTCAAGCACGGCTTCATGTCCTTTGCCGCCATCTGCATCACGGTGGCCTGCCTGGTCATCATCAACAGCTTTATGCTGATCTCCTATAATCTGGATCTGACCGTCGGTGAGGTCCAGAAGGAGCTTCGCATCGTCGTGTGCATCGACGAGAACTACACCGAGGCCGAATCCAAGAGTGTCGGCTCCGACATCAACCTGCTGCCCAATGTGGCCAACGCCGAATTTGTTTCCCGCCAGCAGGCCCTGGACGACTTCATCGGCGACTCCGACGCGTCATTGTTTGAGGGACTGGAGGCTGACGCCATGCGCGACCAGTTCATCGTCACCCTGGTGGACAACGCCCAGGTGGCCGAGACCAAGGAAGCGCTGGAAAACATCAACGGCGTCAGCGACGTCTATGCCGATATTGAGGTGGGCAACGCCCTGGCAACGATCCGCACGGTGCTGTATATTGCCTCTCTGGCCATTGCTGCCGTGCTGCTGATCGTCTCCCTGATCATCATCTCCAACACCATCCGTCTGGCCATGCTGGACCGCCGGGAGGAGATCGGCATTATGAAAATGGTGGGCGCCACCAATAGCTTTATCCGTTTCCCGTTTTTTGTGGAGGGCTTCTTCCTGGGCCTGTTTGGCGCAGTATTTTCCTTCTTCATCGAATGGGGCCTCTATGAGGTCCTGCGCAAGGCAATTATGAACACCGGCCTTGAAGTCCTTACCATTGTACCGTTCACCGACGTGCTTGTTCCCATGGCGCTGGTCTGCGGCGTTGCCGGCTTTGTCATCGGCATTTTCGGCAGCGTGATGTCCATCCGCCGTTTCCTCAAGGTATAAGGGAGCGGGCGTCTTTCCCCGGAAAGGAGACCTATGATGTATAAGTACAGAAGAGCCATTATTTCCGTTATCGCGCTGCTGCTGGTGATCTCGCTCCTGGCTGGCTTTGTGGTCATGCTGGTCAACGCCAAGTCATCCTCCGAGATCCAGGCGGAGATTGACGAGCTGGAGAAGAAATCCGACGAGCTTGCCTCCCAGCGCGAGGACCTGGAAAATGAGATCGCACAGAATGAAAGCCAGACTCTGGACCTGGTGCAGCAGAAGTCCCAGGTGGACCGGGATATTGAGCTGACCCGGCAGGAGATCGAGCTGGTCAACGAGCAGATCCACCAGTACAACCTGCTGATCTCTGAAAAGCAGGCGGAGCTGGATGAACTGAAAGCCGAGCAGGATGACCTGTTTGAGCGCTATAAGCTGCGTATGCGCGCTATGCAGGAGCGCGGCGAGGTGACCTTCTGGTCTGTCCTCCTGGAGGCTGACAGCTTTGCTGATATGCTCAACTGCCGTGCCATGATCGAGGAGATCGCAAAGACCGATCAGCGCATGATGGATGAAATGCGCGACCTGGCCGCTGCGGTGATCGACGCCAAGGACGCTCTGGCCCAGGAAAAGATCAAGCTGGAGGAGACCAAGGCGCAGCTCAATGCAGCGGAAGAAGAGCTGGATGAAAAGCGTGCCGAATCCGACGCGCTCCTGGCAGAGCTTAATGCCAACCGCGCCGAGCTTATCGAGGCTGCGAAGAAGTATGAGGAAGAGGAAGCTGCCCTCAGCGACCAGATCGCGGCCTTGGAGGCTGAGCGCACTGAGGCTCTGCGCCAGGAATGGCTGGCTGCCCATCCGCCTGAGACGAGCAACAGTAACGGCGGCGAAGAGAGCAGCGGCGAGGTCACCTATCCCAGCACCAACGAGAGCTTCCTCTTCCCGGTGGACCGCAGCGGCTTTGTAATGTATACCAGCACCTACGGCTACCGTGTTCACCCCATCACCGGTAACTATTCCTTCCACAACGGCCTGGATCTGGCCAGCTATCAGGGTACGCCGATCTACGCCAGCAAGAGCGGCACCGTTACCACCGCCACCTACAATTATGCCTACGGCTACTATGTGACCATCAACCATTATGACGGCTTCTCCACCCTCTACGGACATATGACAAACTATGTGGTCAGCGAGGGTGACTATGTGGAGCGGGGACAGGTCATCGGTTATGTTGGCTCCACCGGCTATTCCACCGGACCGCACCTGCATTTCACCATCTACTATAACGGCTCGACGGTCAACCCCGCCGCCTACATAGGTTAAATATGGAAAACGACAAAAGTTTTTGTCGTTTCCTATAAAGCCGAATCGCCGATTTGCGCGCTGCTGCGCGGCAGCCGCAAATCATGGCGAATATAGTAAGCGCCATTTTAATGGTGCTTACTATAGAATCATTCCCAGAGTCTGTGTTATGCAGATTCTGGGTATATTCGCACTTGGAGTGAGTTATGAAACATCTGACAAAAATTTTGATCTGCCTTCTGCTTGTGTCCACCGTCGTCCTGTCTTGTGTGGGCTGCGGCCTGAATGAGGAGCTTCTGGAATTTATTAAGGACCTGTCTCTTATACACATCTGACGCTGCCGACGAAGGCTTAGGTGTA
>CAMFZO010000125.1 GCA_946006895.1 uncultured Clostridia bacterium
TCCTCTACGTCTCGTGGGCTCGGAGATGTGTATAAGAGACAGGCAGGCGGCCCTCAATCCGCCGCAGCCGGGAAAAAAGGAAAAAATTTGCGGTGAAATTTGCTTCCGGGAGGGGGACCGGGTGATGCAAATTCGCAACAACTATGATATAATGTGGAAAAAGGTCGGCGGCGGTGCCGGAAACGGCATATTCAACGGCGACATCGGCACGATTCTGGAGATCGATCCCCAGGAGGATGCCATCCGCATCCGCTTTGACGACCGTGAGGTGCTCTACGATTCGGACATGCTGCCGGAGCTGGAGCTTGCCTACGCCATCACTGCCCATAAAAGTCAGGGCAGCGAATACCGTGCGGTGATCTTCGTCACCTATGCCGGAGCGCCCATGCTGCTGACAAGGGGTGTGCTCTATACCGCCATCACCCGTGCGCGGGAACTGCTGATCCTCATCGGCAACGAGGAAATCGTGGCCCAGATGACCCAGAATAACCGACGCAACAAGCGCTACAGCGGACTTCGTCTGCGGCTGGTGGAGCGGATGTCATGAGGCTTTTGGACTGGCTTCTGGATCTGATCTATCCGCCCAAATGCGTCTTTTGCGGCAGACTTCTGCACAGCGGTGAGACCGATTTGTGCGGAAAATGCCGGCATAGTCTTCCGACCTTTGACGGCAGCGTCAAACGGGGAAAATTCTACCGGCAGTGCTGGCCGGTTTATACCTATGAGGGCGCGGTGGTCGAATCCATCCACCGCTTCAAATTCAGCGGGATGCAGCAATACGCGGCGGCCTACGGCAGACTGATTGCCGCCATGCTGTTGCGCTGCCGGGTGGAGTTTGACGTGCTGACCTGGGTGCCCATCAGCGCAAAACGCCGCCGCAGGCGCGGCTACGACCAGTCCCGGCTCATTGCAAAAACCGTTGCCGGGGAACTGAAGGTCCCCTGTGTGCGCACTCTGGAGAAGTACCGGGACAACAAGCCCCAGTCCCGACAGAAGAATGCGGCCAGGCGCGAGACCAACGTTCTTAATGCCTATCGCAGTGTCCACCCGGAGAATTTCGCGGGCAAACGGGTCCTGCTGATCGACGATATTATCACCACCGGCGCGACGCTGACTGAGTGCAGCAAGATATTGAAGATCGCCGGTGCCGGTGAGGTGGAGTGTGCCGTTTTGGCGGCGGTCATGCTCCGGGAAAAAGAAAGAAACAGTAGGTGACAGTATGTTTTTGTTTTCCAAAGACCTGGGCATTGACCTGGGCACTTCCAACATTTTGATCTATGCGGCGGGAAAGGGCGTTGTGCTGCGTGAGCCTGCCGTGATTGCTCTGGATAAGAACACGGGAAAGGTCCTGCAGGTGGGCGCTGCTGCGCGGAATATGCTGGGCAGAACACCGGGCAATGTAGTGGCCATCCACCCTATGCAGGACGGCGTGATTTCCGACTATGAGCTGACGGCGCGGATGCTCACGGAGATGCTCCGGAGCGTCGTGAAGCACGCGGTGGTGAAGCCCCGTATGATCGTCTGCGTTCCCAGCGGCGTCACCGAGGTCGAGGAGCGTGCTGTCATCCAGGCGGCAACGGAGGCCGGTGCGCGGCGTGTCTATCTGATTGAGGAACCGCTGGCTGCCGCTCTCGGTGCCAATTTGGACATCAGCTCACCGGAGGGCCGCATGGTGGTAGACATCGGCGGCGGCACCACGGACATCGGCGTTCTGAGCATGAACGGCGTGGCTTCCTCCGCTTCCATCAAGGTGGCGGGCATCGCCTTTGACGAAGCCATCGTCAAATACGTGCGCAAGCATTACGGCCTGGTCATCGGCAGCAACACCGCCGAAGACGTGAAAATTTCCATTGGCTGCGTCTGGCAGAGGCCGGAGGCTCTTTCCATGAGCGTCAAGGGCCGGGATCTGAAAACCGGCCTGGCCAGGGAGATCGTCCTGACCTCCGACGAGATCGTCGAGTCCCTGAAACGTCCTGCCCGCCTGATTACCGACAAGGTGCTGGACGTGCTGGAGCTGACTACGCCGGAGCTGGTTGCGGACATCTCCAAAAACGGTATCGTCCTCACCGGCGGCGGCAGCCAGATCTACGGCATGGATCTGCTGCTGCAGGAGCGGACCGGCGTCCGCTGTATGCTGGCCGACGATGCCGATTCCTGTGTTGCCTACGGCTGCGGCAAGAGCCTGGCATGGATGAACCATATGCAGGAGGATACCATCAATATCGCACGCCGCAGACTTTTGAAAGAGTAAAAGAAGGAGGCGAGGTCAATGGCAGAGCAAGACAACAGAAATCGCTCTGACCGTCCGTTGGAAAATGATCTGTCACGGGAACTGGACACACCTTGGGATGTAGAGGCGTTTTTGCAGAATAAAACGGCGACTGCCGCGCCGCCGCGCACTGGGGAGACACAGCGCGGACCCTCGGAACGCCGGGAGCCGGAGCGGGTATATCGGATGCCGGAGGAACCCAGGCCGAGAAAAAAGACGCCTCCCCGCAAGAAAACGCGGGTCAATGTGCGCGGCTGGGCCATTTTGATCGGCATTTGCTTCGCTGCGCTGCTGGTCCTGGTGGGCCTTATCTTCCTGGTGGTCAGCCTGTTCTCTGCCGACGCACCCCAGGAGGACCAGACGCTCTATACCTCACCCACGGTCGAGAGCGTTTCCCGGGAGGAAATACTGAACGAAATCCTCACCCGGGCAGACCGTCTGGCCATGAGCTATGACTACGACGGCGCGGTGGCGGTCCTGGCCCAGTACGGCAGCGACTGGCTGGAGCAGCCGGAGCTGTCCCAGGCGAAGACCCGCTATCAGACGGCCCAATCCACCCTGGAAAAGGTGGCGGATACAAGAAAGGTGACCTTTCTCAGCTTCCGCAGCCTGATTGCGGATACGAAACGCGCCTTTGACGGGGATGAGGATGCCGAATCCTATAATCAATATCATGTAACGATTAACGAATTTAAGGCCATCCTGGAAAAGCTCTATGAGGGGGGCTATGTGCTGGTCACCCCCCACGACCTGTTTACCACCAAGGTGGACGACGACGGCAAGCAGACCTATGCACAGGGCGAGATCTATCTGCCCGCCGGGAAGAAGCTGCTGGTCATTGTGCAGGATGACGTGAATTACTATGCCTCCATGGTCGACAGTGACGGTGATGGTCTGGCAGATGCCGGCGGCGACGGCTTTGCCTATCGGCTGGCAGTGGATGCCGACGGAAACCTCACCTGCGATTATATCGGAGACGACGGCAAGGAGAGCCAGGGCGACTACGACCTGGTGCCCGTTCTGGAGAGCTTCGTTGAGGAGCACCCGGACTTCTCCTATCGCGGCGCGAAAGGCGTCGTGACCGTGACGGGCAGCGAGGGCGTATTTGGCTACCATACCCATCCCGATTGGAAGGCAAAGCTGGGTGAGCGCTCCTACGCCCGGGAGGTCGAGATGGCGCAGAATGTTGCCGCCAGCCTGAAGGCTAACGGCTGGGAGATTGCCAGCCATACCTACGCCCACATGAGCTACGGCGACGCTGACGCTTCGGCGATTTCCGATGACGTATCGAAGTGGGAGACGGAGGTCCAGACCATCGTCGGCGACACGGATCTGCTCTTCTATCCGATCAAGGGCGGCCTGTACGAATACAGCGGCAGTGGCTATGAGGCCATGCAGGAGGCGGGCTACCGCTTCTACTGCACCACAGCAGCGGAGGCCAACGACCTGCGCCTCCTGGACGGCTACATCCGTATCAGCAGGAGACTGGTCGGCGGTTATTGGCTGGTCAACGAGCCGGAGACACTGAAAGACCTGTTTGACGCGAAAAAGCTGGTCGATGAGGTCCGGCCCACGCCCGTACTGCCGATCTCCTGACCGCGAAAAATCCATTAAAGAACGGCTTCTTCCGTGAATCAGGAAGAAGCCGTTCTTTTAGCATTGAGCATGGCCAGGACGCACCAGAAATAGGGGGCGGTGATGGGCTGGCTGATGCCGAAAAACGCCTGGATACAGTAGGCAAGCGCCGCGGCACCCAAGAAAGCGCAGACCCTGTCTTTCGCCGCGTTTTTGAGCCAGTGTGCGGCAGAACAGACCAGCGCGCCCAGGTAGGCCGCCAGTGCAAAGATGCCCTGATGGTAGAGAATGTTGAGATATTCATTGTGGGCCGCGTCGTATAGCTTGACCCGCGTCATCTCTCCGGCGGCGTTGAACAACTGCCGTTCTCCGACACCGGTGAGGGAAAGCGTGTCGGGGCCGGTGCCGAAGCAAACATGGTCTCCGAAATTCTCCAACACACGTCTCCAGATGTATATTCGCCCGGTACCGTAGTTGTCATTGAAATTCCCGTGGAGAAGCTCATGAAGCTCATGCAGCTCCCTTTGGGGAAGATCCAGAAAATAGGCTCCGACAAGGCACCCAACCAGAAGAAGCGCAACGCCCCAGGCCATATACTTTTTTACCTTGGTACCGACAGGCAGCACCACGGGGAGAGAAAGCAAAGCACCCAGCCCGATGCCGAGAATGCCGGCTGCCACGGAGATTTTCCACAGCAGATACAGGCACAGCAGCAGGGGAACGGCCAGAAGAAACCGCAGCCTGCCGGCCAGCCGCAGAAGCGCGACCCAGAAGATCGGTATGGCGATGCAGAAAAATGAGGCGACAGAGTCTATGTTGCCGATGGTGCCGAGAAATGACGCGCCGTAATGCTGAAAAGGGTTGGCCGCGCCGATCTCCGGAAACAGGCCAAGAGGATTCCAACCGAAAATTTGCAGGATGGAAATGAGGCAAAAGACCGTCACCGATGCTCCAAAGCCGAATAGCAGGAAGGAACCCGGCTCAAAAAAGGAGGAAACACAGAGAAAGACCAGACAGTAGGCCGCGATGCACAGCGCGCCCTCA
>CAMFZO010000126.1 GCA_946006895.1 uncultured Clostridia bacterium
ACGGCCGCGGTCTACGGGCTCATGTGGCTCGTCCATCTGCTGTAGGGAGGGAACGTCAGTGAAAAAACGGATTCTGACCTTACTTCTGGTCCTGCTCATTTGTTTCGCCCTGACCGTTCCAGCCTTTGCCGAGACCGGAACCTTCCATATGGTCGATACCGCCGGGCTTCTCACCTCCATCCAGGAGGCGGCTCTGGAGGCCAAGCTGGCGGAGATCAGCGCCCGTCAGGGCACCGAGGTCTGTATCGTGACCGTCAATTCTCTGGAGGGCACGATCATCGCAGACTATTCTGAGTACTTCTATGATTACTACATGGATGACGTGCCGGCCGTTGTGCTGTTCATCGCCATGGACGAGCGCGAATGGGACATTGCCGCCTATGGCGGCGCGGAGACTGCCTTTACCGCTGCCGGCCGCGAGTACATCGGCGGACAGATCCTGGACAGCCTCTCTGACGAGGATTTTAACAACGCCTTTACGGACTTTGCCGCCCTCTGCGACGATTTCCTTACCCAGGCTGCCTCCGGCGAGCCTTACGGCAGCGGCAATCTGCCCAAGGAGCCCATGGCCTGGTACAGCATCCTGATCGCCCTGGGAATCGGCCTGGTCGTCGCTCTCATCGTCACAGGCACGATGAAAGCCGCGTTGAAATCCGTCGCCATGCGCCATGCCGCTGAATATGTCCGTCCCGGCAGCCTCCAGCTCACCCGCAACCAGGACATTTTCCTCTACCGCACGGTGAGCCGACGTGAGCGGCCAAAGTCAAGCACCTCCTCCGGCTCCGGTGCCGGTAGCAGCAGCGGCAATCATACCAGCGGTAAATTCTGATACTATAAAGTCCAGCGGCGTGCAGTCCAAAGAACTGCACGCCGCTGTTTCATATTATCATTTTTCACCGACGAACAGCAGATGGTTCGTCATACCGAGAAATTCCGGCTTTTCGCAGATGTAGGCATGGTAGCGCAGGTACTGGGCGTAATCCGCGTCGCTCATCGCGTTGATCTTGTCCTCCAGCAATTCGCTGACGCCGTCTGCCGCGACCTCGTGGAGGATATGGACACCTCCGGCCCGGAGCATTTCGCGGCATCCGTCCACCGTATGGAATACAAAGGGGAAGTCCTCCAGCCGGAAGGTCTCCTTGTCGTAATCTCCCGCTGTAAAGTAATCGGGGCGGTAGGAAAACTCCGTCAGGATCACCATATCGTTGGAAATAAATGCGAAGAACAGCTTGCCGCCGGGCTTGCAGACCCGCTTGGCCTCCGAGATGCACTTCTGCCGGTCTGCCGCCCGGTGCAGATGATACAGCGGGCCGAATACCAGCACCACATCAAAGGAATCATCCCCATAGCGGCTTAAGTCTATGGCGTTGCCCTGGACCAGGTCGATCTTGTCCTCCGGAGACAACTTCCGCCGAAAGGCTTTGATGTTGTTCTCCGCCAACTCCAGAGCGCACACTTCATAGCCTTTTCCGGAAAAGTAGAGGCTGTACTCCCCTGCACCGGCTCCCACATCCAAAATTCTGTCGCCGGGTTTCAGATAACGCTCAATGTAGCCGACGGTGGTAAGGAACTCCACCCGGGCGGCTTTGGAGCGGTTCAGCCGGATTTCCTCATTGAAGAATTCATATGTCCTCTGAATTTGCTCCGTTTCATCGGTCAGTTGATAGATGTCGTTTAAGTCCATAGGTGCGCCCTCCTTTTTGCAGTGTCATGCGTTTTTATGATTGTACCATCCACCCACGCTTTTGTCTATTCCATTTTTCCGTCAAAGAAACAGGCAGGCTCATGTATTATTTGGGCACCGCCAAGAAAAGAATACCACGCAGCAGGAAGCCGCAAAGGACATGAAAAAGCCGAAATCTTTTTCAAAAAACATATTGACACATCATTCTTAATAGTATATAATATCAATAAGGATAAAATGTAGTTAAGGACAGATGCCCTATGATAAAACGTCATACGATCCAGCGTGCGCTGGTTTTTGACACAGTAAACAAGCTGCAATGCCATGCTACGGCAGACGAGATCTATGAGGAGATCGCGAAGGAACACCCGAATATCAGCCGGGCTACGGTATACCGGAATCTGAAGCAGTTGACCGAGGCCGGCGAGATCCGCAGATTGGAGATCCCCGGCGGGGCGGACCGTTTCGACCATAGGTGCCATGACCACTGCCACGTGCGCTGCGAGAAGTGCGGCCGGGTCTTTGATCTGGACATGGCGTATATCTCCGGTCTGGAGCAGAACATCCGTGATGCCCATGGATTTGAGTTTACCGGCTACGACATTCTTTTCCGCGGCATCTGCCCGGAATGTAAGCGGGCATCCGCCGAACTTCCCTGATTTGTTTCAGCGCGCATACGGGCGCAGAAAAGAACCCGTAAATATACATCAAAGGAGCAATGTTATGAGAAGTATTACCAAATTAGACCTGCAGTACGCACACCGGTTCTATGGATTTAAGGGCGAAGCACAGTACCTGCACGGGCATACCGGTGTTCTGACCATCGAGGTCGAGGACTCCGTTGAGCCCGGCGTAAACATGGTTTTCCCCTGCAATGAGATTCAAAAGACCGCTTGGGAGGTCCTGAAGAATTTTGACCATGCCTTGATTCTGCGGGAGGACGATCCCCTGCTGCCCGCCATTCTCGGCGTTTATGAAGCCCAGGGCATCAAGGACGGCGCACCGTCCAACAAGATGAAGGGACCGGCCTTCAAAACAGAGCTGGCGACCGCATATCCCGATTGCCGTCTGGTCGTGACAAAGGAGACCATGACCGTTGAGGGCATGATCAAAATCGTCTATGAACTGCTGAAGGATAAGCTGAACATCGCCAAGCTGACCTTTACCAGCGGCGTCAACGCAGCAACGCAGGAGTATGAGACCACGAAGACAGTCGATCGCTGCCCCCTGTGCGGCATTGCTCTGAACGAAAAAGGCGTCTGCCCGAAGTGCGGTTATAAGAAGAACTGATACCAATTCTATTGAAAACCTAACATCTGATGAAACAGCTCCGGCGCTCCACGGGTTTCCTCCATGGTGCGCCGGAGCTTCTTGCTTCGCAAGTATGATATGATCTATTACTTATCATCCGTTTTTTGAAAATAATCGACATGAATTCTGACGGAGGTCATTGTCATTAAACGAAAGCATGAAAACCTCACAGTATCAAATATAATTCCGCAGGGCCTCCAGGGCCTTTTTTTCGATCCTAGAGATCTGCACCTGGGATACGCCCAGGATCTTCGATGTTTTATCCTGGGTCAGCCCATGAAAATAGCGCAGCTTAATGACCATCTGTTCCCGCTCCGGCAGACAGGCGATTGCCTCCCGCAGTGCGATCTGCTCCACGATCTTCTCCTCCATTTCTCCCTCGGTCAGCACATCCTCCAGTGCTAAACCATCCTCGCCGCTGCGCTTCTGGATGGACTCCGCCGTCCCTGTAGCAGTCTCCGCTACGGCAATCTCCTCCGGCTGCAGCCCGGTGCGGTTGCTGAGCTCCTGCAGCGTCGGCTCCCGTCCCAGCTCCGAGGCCATCTGCTCCCTTGTGGCCTTGAGAAAGGCGCAGCGCTCCTTCAGGCTGCGGCTGACCTTCACCGTGCCGTCGTCGCGGAGAAAGCGGCGGATCTCTCCGGCGATCTTCGGCACGGCGTAGGTGGAAAACTGGGTGCCGTAGTCCAGGTCAAAGCCCTCCACCGCCTTTAAAAACCCCAGGCATCCCAACTGGTACAGGTCGTCCGGGTCGACGCCGCGTCCGAAATAGCGCCGTGCAATGGACCAGATCAGGCCCGTGTTATTGACAACGAGCTGCTCCTGTGCCTCCCTGTCGCCATCCTTTGCACGGCGCAAAAGCTCCTCCTGCCCCGCGATCACTTTTTCCCTCCGCGGCGGATGATCTTGCGCTTCATATGTACGGTGGTTCCCTTCCCTGGCGCGGAGGTCAGGCGGAACTCGGTCATGAAGCTCTCCATGATGGTAAAGCCCATACCGGAACGATCCGCGCCGCCGGTGGTGAACATCGGTGTGCGGGCCTTTTCCGTGTCCTCGATACCGCGGCCGCGGTCTTTGACGACAATATCCAGGACGGAATCCGGCAGGATCCGCGCCTTCAGGACGATCTCCCCCAATTCATCCGGGTAGGCGTGGACGATGCAGTTGGTGACGGCCTCTGACACAGCGGTCTTGATGTCGCCCAGCTCGTCCAGGGTCGGATCAAGCTGAGCGGCAAAGCAGGCCACGGCGGCTCTGGCAAAGGCCTCGTTGGCGGATTTGCTCGGGAACTTCAGTTCCATATAGTTTTCGCTCTTCATTGGGGACATTCCTCCTTAATCTCCGTAATTTTTTCGATTCCTGCCGCCCGCAGCACCTTATAGGGCTGGGCGGGGATGTTTTGCAGAAGCAGTTTCCCCTGCAGGTTGTTCATGCGCCGCAGGGTGTGAAGCACCACGGCGATGCCGCTGGAATCCATAAAGCGGACATCGCGGAAATCCAGAATACAGCGCAGGGGCAGATAGAGGTCGATCTTTTCGGAGATTGTCTCCATCATTTCCCGGGCGCAGTGGTGGTCGATCTCCCCCGCCAGGGCGACGGTGAGCTGCCGTTCCTGCACATAGCTTGTCAGTTTCATATACTTTCCTCCCAAAATAAGCAAAAAACGCATACAGAAAACCTGTATGCGTTTACTATACGCCGATTTGTCCGCACCGTTTGTCGAAAAGAACGGCGGGAAATGTGATTTCCCACCGTTCTTTGTTTTATCTTCCGTGAAAGTGATCTTTGCGGTGCTATTCTGCAAGCCAGGCTGTCTCGGTCCGGTGCACCAGGGCCAGACTGCCGCTGTCTCTTATACACATCTCCGAGCCCACGAGACGTAGAGGAAT
>CAMFZO010000127.1 GCA_946006895.1 uncultured Clostridia bacterium
GCGGCAAAGGCATCCGCTGACGCCGCCAAGGCCGATGCGGACCGGGCGGCTGCGCTGGCGGCGGAAGTCGCCGAAAAGGCTGCTCAGGCGGCCCAGGACGCGTCCGACGCCGCCAAGGCTATGGATGCCGCACAGACGGCACAGCGCCTTGCAGAGGAGGCTCAGGGCGCGGCAGAGGCCGCCAGGACGGCTGCGGCGGCAGCGCAGGCGGCAGCGGAGACGGCAGCCACCGATGCGGCAGGAGCCAAGCAGGACGCGGAAACCGCCCAAAAAGCCGCCCATGACGCGGCGGCGGCAGCGGCCAAGGCCCTGGCAGACATCCGGGCGCTGTACCAGGAGATGCAGACGTGGGCGCAGGGCGTTATCCAGGACGTCGATGATGCGGGCAGCGTTGCCGTCCGGTCTGTGCAGACCGCCGGTGACGCGCAGGTACAACGCGTTACAGACGAGGGCACAACCCAGACCGCCAACGCAAAGGCCCAAGCGGACGCGGCGGCACAGTCCGCCTCTGGTGCAGCCCAGTCTGCCCAGCAAGCGGCAGAAAGCGCGGCTGTGTATGATACCGTCGTTGCCGATGTTAATCAGCTAAAGCAGGATCTTTCTGATGTAAATAAGATCGCGGAAAAAGCGTACATCATGATAGACGCGAGAGACAATAAAAAATACGGAATGGAGTGGGGAGTAAATAAAGATGGATACCCCACGGTAACATTTCAGGAGGTAACAGAATGAGCATTGAGGTAGTTTTTCCGAACGCTGCACAAATCGACACACAAAATGCGATCCTGGCCAGAATGGCGGAGAAGATGGGAGCCTTTGAGAAACCAACCAGCTTCAAGGGAATCCAGACGTTCCTGCGGAACGGGCTGATTCGGCATGTGCTGGACGAAAGCGATCAGATTCAGGCTGCATTGAATATCAATGTGACCACGGATATTCGCGGAACCGGCGTGACGGCGGCGACTGTGGACAAGGACACGTTCCTGACAACGGCGGGGTCACACACTCATATCCATGAATTCACCTACGACGGGGCCGCGTGGCTCCACAACGGCGAAGTCGTGGAGCTCAAGGACTACGGTATCACCATCACCGGAAATCCCGTCAGCGGGGACGCGGTGGTCTGCCACGTCTCGTCCGGCAAGGTGGACTTCGACATCATGGGCATTGACGAGGACTGCCCGGCGGACGCCACCAAGGAGCACACGCTGAGCCTGCTGGCTGCGAACTGCATCGAGAATGAAGTATTTGACCCTTCACAGTACCTGTACGCGGTGACCGCCGAGGCGTGGCCAGACGGCCTGCCAGCCGGTACATACAGTGTGACGCTGAATCACGGCGCATATAACGGCAACACAGCCCAGGACGGAACCTATAAATTCACCACAACGCAGGTGGTTCCTGTTGGCGGCGGCATCCGGCACAGCACCATCGGCGCGTATCAGAGAAGCGGATACACAAAGGACCAGATTCTTGGCGGTAAATTCACGACCTACGCGGCGGACAGAATTGCAACGCTGGAAACTCTGACCACCACTGAGGTCACCGACACCGACACAGACGTGGTGAACCTGGGAACCACAACGGCCTGCGACCCGCAGTATAAGTCCGGCGAGTACATGAACTACTCTCAGAGGAATGCCTACGGAAGCGGGCGTTGGGGGACAAGCTGGATTCGGCAGCTTCTGAACTGCCGGGACAAGGTGCTGAACTTTGTTCCGGGAACAATTTGGTCACGGCCCTCCAGAGCGAACGCGGAAGGGTTCCTGCATCGGCTGGACCCGGAGCTGGTGTCCGTCATTGGGAAACACAGGGTGCGCTATGCCCTAGGTATCGCGGACGGAAACGGATATGAGGACCTGGAGGACTATGTTTCCCTGGCAACCATGACCGACATCGGACTGGGAGGCAACAACGGTGTGCAGGAAGGTGCGGTGGACGAAAGCGGCAATATGCTCAGAACGGGTTCGTACAGCTTTTGGAAAGGGAAAGGCCAGGATGACCGCATCAAGTATCTCTCTTCTTCGGCCCGCCACTGGTGGCTGGGCTCGGTCTACCCGTGGCTCGCCTACGGCGTCCGCTACGTGCACCCATCCGGGGCGCTCAACGGCAACGACGCGCACATCGCGAACGGGCTGGTGCCGCGCCTGACAATCATCTAAAATCTACCAGTAGGCGAATGAGCCCGTGCGACAGCACGGCGGGGGAGGATAAGAGAGTATGCCGAGAGACGGGAAGAACAAAAATGCATCAGAGAAAAGCCAAGCGGAGCGGTACGCCGGGGAGCTGGCAACAAAGCTTTTGAATAAGCTTTGCAGTGAAAAAGTTTTTCCACGGCGGAGCCGGTGGCTTATCGCAAAGAAGATTGCGGACCTGACCGTGGAATTTCACAGCGCCGTTCACTATGCAAACGGAATCAAGGTGGCAACCCAGGGAGAACGGGACGAGCGCCACAAGGCGCAGACGCTTGCGCTGGCGAAGTTATATGCGGTGGACGCGGAGCTCACGGTGGCTATGGACGTTTTGCACATTAACCCGGACGACCTCGGCGATATTGCCGAACTCGAAAAAACCTGTGAGCGAGTTATCCAGGGATGGATAAACGCAGAGATAAAACGCTATGGCCCGCCGACCAGAATTAAATTGCTGGAGGCGGAGGCAATAGAGGGAGACAGTCGTTAGGATTCACCCCGTTTGCTGGCGGGCCTACGGCCCGCAACTGGTGGCTGGGCTCGGTCAACCCGTGGAACGCCAACAACGTCCGCAACGTGAACCCATCCGGGGCGCTCAACAACAACAACGCGAACAACGCGAACGGGCTGGTGCCGCGACTGTGAGAACGTGAGGATTCGAGTAATTTTGCGGGGAACCGCATTACGAAAGCAAAGCACTCACACAGGGGACTGTTTTCCTGTCCGCCGAAAGGTGGCAAAAATGAGCCGTGCGCGGAATGGCAAAACCGCGCCATCGTGACGCGAACCGCTTTAGGCGGTTGGCTATCAGCAGCGGCGCCTGGACCCGGCAAAGGGCGGAGAAATCCGCCCGGAGCCCGGCCCACACAGAAAGAGGTGATATATGGGGCAGCAATTTGATGATGCGGTGTCCATGCGGGAACTGTGCCGGGCAATCAAGGAGTGCAGACGCGGCGTAGGCCACAAGGATGGACCTGTTGACTGGTATGCACACCGACTGATGAAGGCGCAGGGACTTCGGAACGACATTCTGAGTGGACGGTACAAGCTGAGAAAAGGATCTGTTGTGAAAATATACCGTCCGAAATACCGGGAGGCGGTTGCGCCGTGGTTCCGGGACCGGGTATGGCAGCGGAGTATGTGCAACAACGGCGTGTATGACGACCTAACCCACGGATTTCTGTATGACAATATGGCGTGCCAAGTCGGCAAGGGCACGGACCTTGCAATTCGGCGGACCATTAAAATGCTCCAGCGAATCTACCGGACCACCGGGAACAACGACGGATGGGGCGACCATATGGATGTCAGGCGATACTTCCCGTCAACGCCGCACCAGGAAATCAAGGCCCTGGACCAGCGGCGAATCTCTGAGCCGCTATATATCCCGTATCTGGAGGAACTGATCGACAGCGTGGAGGACACGCGGCCAGAGGAGGAGATACTGTTGGACCCGTTCGGAGCGCGGGGGACCGGGCTGGGGAGCCAGATCAACCAACTACATCAGGTGGCGCTGTTGGACGGCATGGACCATGAGCTCAAGTGCTTCTGCGAGAACTACCAGCGGTACAATGACGATATTCTGGTTGTGGACCAGGACCGGCAGATATGCGCCCGGGCAAAGGAGATCGTGACCATGCGGCTCCAGGAGAAGGGGCTGACCACTGTGGACAAATCCGGGATATTCCGCTTGAAGGACGGATTCTGGTATCTCCGACACAAATTTATTCTGACGGACACCGGGAAAGTGATATTGCTTTTGCATCCGTCCGTGTTCAAAACGGAGCGCCATGCGCTCCAGGGCATGAAGCGTTCGTTGGATTGCGGTGAAATCACCATGGAGCAGGTCCGAACGCATTATCAATGCTTTATTGCCCAGGCTACATACTCCAGTGGGGATGGTGCAATTAGAGCGATGGACAAGTTCTACACCGAACTATTCAGAGAAAAACCTATGTACAAAAAGAAACGGAGGTATCTGTTTGGAACCGATCAAAACCACAAAGCAGCAGCTCCAGGAGGAGCGGCGCAAAAACATGGCGCTGACAGCGCGGCTGGAACAGACTGAGGCCAACTTGGTCTATGTTGCCATGATGACTAGCATAGAGCTGGATTCTGATACTGAGGAGGAGAACAGGAATGTCGAAGAAGTATGAGACGGTGAAAGACTTTTTTGACCGGGGCCTATGGAAGATCAACCGCGTTCGTGACGCGGTGAAAATGGGCTGGATTACCGCTGAAGAGTACCAGCAGATTACGGGGGAAGCCTATGAGCCATTTGCAGATCATTGCGGAGCTGGAAGCCCTGATGGAAACGCAGGCACGGATTATCTCCGTGCTTGCAACGCGCCTTGCTGAATTAGGCGACACCGAAACCGGGCGCGATGAAATTGCGGAAGCCGATAAGGCATACCGCGCAGTTGTTGGCGGTGACGAGCTGGACGACATCCCGTGAAAGGAGAAAGCAGACTATTCTAATTAAGAATCGGAGGGCAAGCCATGAACGCATGTGTTTGTTGCGGGGACTGCATCCCGGAAGGGCGCATGATCTGCTGGTCGTGTGAGCACGGCTGGCCTATATTTTGACTGTTGACAACCGGCAAGGAAATCGGGTATAATAAGAAAGGAGGTTCAGTATGGCGTCCAACCCCTTACTGTTC
>CAMFZO010000128.1 GCA_946006895.1 uncultured Clostridia bacterium
GTTTTCATGTGGATGAGCTGCGTCTTTTCGATTTTTACGGCGGATAAGGTGGTCTACCTGTTTGGCAGAGTCAGCCCCAGGCTGTCCCTGTTTCTCTCCATTGTCCTGCGGATGGTGCCCCGGCTCAAGGCCCAGGCGAAAAAGATCAGCACGGCGCGGAGAGCCATCGGCAGGGGAGCGGGTCAAGGCGGCTTCTTCCGCCGCCTTTCCAATGCCGTCAAGCTGCTGTCAATCCTGATCACCTGGCTGTTGGAATCCATGGCGACCATCTCCGATTCCATGCGCAGCCGCGGCTATGGACTGAAAGGCCGTACCGCTTTTTCCATCTACCGTTTTGACAGCCGGGACCGGAGCGTGGTCATCGGGATTTTTACCTGCCTGACGCTTCTGACAATGGCGGTTCTCCTGGGGCAGACAGGCATGGAATTTGACCCCAGGATTCACATGAACCCGGTCACACCGCTGTCCTGCTTTTTCTACCTGGGCTACGGTACACTTTGCCTGCTGCCCCTGAGTCTGGAACTGACGGGAGAGCTTCGCTTTGCACACCTGAGGAAAATCATATGAAACGACAAAACTGGTACCTTTCCACCATCGACCCGCAGGCGGAAAAGCTGGCGCGGGAATACGGTCTGGGCCTGGAGATCGCCGAATACTGTACTGCCGTCAATCTGGACAGCAACCTGAAAGAGACAGACAGGGCCGTGGGCGAAAAAATGAAATCCGCGGACCGCTTTATCCTCCACGGCCCCTTTAATGAGCTGTTTCCCTGCGCCGTTGACCCGAAAGCAAGGGAGCTGGCCGCCTTTCGTTATGGTCAGGCCCTGAAACGTGCCCGGGCCTACGGCATCGGAAAGGTCGTTCTTCACGCTGGCTTTAATCCCTATTTGTATTATCCCTGCTGGTTTGAGGAGCAGTCAGTGGCTTTCTGGCGGGCTTTTGAGATTCCCGACGGGATGACCGTCTGTCTGGAAAACGTTTTGGAAGAGAAACCGGAGATGCTGGCAAGCATCCTTCAGACAGTGGGCAGCCCAAAGCTGCGGATGTGCCTGGATGTAGGCCATGTGAACGCCTATTCCAAGGTCCCGGCGGAGGATTGGCTGCGGATCTGTGCGCCCTGGCTTGCCCACTTCCACATTCACAACAATGACGGCTCCCGGGATACCCACAGCGGTCTGACGGATGGGACCCTCCCCATGGAAGCGCTGCTGCGCCTGGCGGAGGAGCTGTGCCCCGACGCGACCTTTACCCTTGAACTTCCGGAGGCTGGCGCGTCCGTTCGTTGGCTGAAGGACAGGGGCTTTCTGGAGGAAGGACCATGGAATTTCTGAACCTGGAGATCAAGCCGCTGGATGAGGCGGCAATGTCCGCTGCCCGCGCACGGCAGGCACGGCTTGCCAAGCCGCCCGGAAGCCTGGGACGGCTGGAGGAATTGTCCGTGCAGCTTGCGGGCATCAAGGGAAAAGTGCAAAACACCATCGAAAAGAAGCATCTTCTGGTCTTTGCCGCCGATAACGGCGTGGTAGAGGAGGGCGTGTCCAGCGCGCCCCAGTCCGTGACCCTGCAGCAGACGGTGAACCTGACCCGGGCCAAGACCGGTGCCTCCGTGCTGGCAATGCACTTTGGCTGCGGGATTACGGTCTGTGATGTGGGCGTGAATGCCGACATTGCGGAGAAAGCCGTTTTAAACCGAAAAATCGCCTACGGAACAAAGAATATCGCCCAAGGCCCGGCCATGACGCACGAACAGGCCCTGACCGCTATCCGCACCGGCATGGAGCTGGCTCAAAGCACCGACGCGGACGTGCTTGGGGTCGGTGAAATGGGCATAGGCAATACCACGACCTCCTCTGCCGTGCTGGCGGTGCTGCTCGATGCGGAAGTGGAGGCCGTCACAGGCCGCGGCGGCGGCATTACGGACGAGAGCTTCCGCAAAAAGAAGGACGTGATCCGTCGTGCCATCGCCGTGAACCACCCTGACAGGTCCGACGTGGTGGACGTGCTTGCAAAGGTGGGCGGCTTTGACATTGCCGCCATGTGCGGCGCGTTTTTGGGAGCCGCCGCGACGCAGCGCCCGGTGGTGATCGACGGCTTTATCTCCGCGGTAGCCGCCCTTTGTGCGGTGAAGCTCCGCCCCAACGTCCGGGGCTATCTGATCCCCAGCCACGCCTCCTTTGAGATCGGCTACCGTCTGGCCATGGACGCCATGGAGCTGCAGCCCATGCTTCTGCTGGGGATGCGCCTCGGGGAGGGAAGCGGCTGCCCGTTGGCCTTTGAGATCCTCTCTGCTGCCTGCGCTGTCATGAACCGCATGGCGACCTTTGACCAGGCCGGCATCAACGACGACTACTTAGACGAGATCCGCGTCGGCGACAAATTCACCGTGGGGGGAAAACCATGACCGTCTTTGTAAGCGGCGGCGCAAAAAACGGGAAATCCTCATTTGCCCAGGACCTGGCTGTTAAATTAGCCAAGGGCGGTAAGCACTACTACGTCGCCACCATGATCCCCAGCGACGCGGAAGACCGGGAACGCATCCGAAAGCACCTGGATGACCGGGCGGGACTGGACTTTGAGACCATCGAGTGCGGCAGGAATATCCTTTCCTGCCTGGATAAGGCGGAAAAAGACGCCACCTTTTTGCTGGACAGCGTGACAGCGCTGCTGATGAACGAGCTGTTTCCGAATCCTGCCGACGGAAAAATGGATACGGACGCGGCCTGCCGCTGCGCGGAGGACCTGGTTATCTTTGCACAAAGCGTCGGAAACGCCGTGTTCGTCAGCGATTTTATTTACTCTGATGCTGCCTGCTATGACGAGACTACAGAGGTTTACCGTGCCTGTCTTGCGGCTGTCGACCGGCGTCTGGCGGCAGTCTGCGAAACGGTCGTAGAAGCGGCAGCAGGAAATTTCATCGTCCGCAAGGGGGAAGCGCTGCTATGAAACAACTGCTCCATGCCTTTGCCATGTGCCAGTCCATGTTCTGCGCCATCCCATGCCCCTGGCACATCTGGGACGAGGAAGCAAGGGACAAAATGCTGCTGTTTCTGCCCGTTGTCGGCCTGGAGATCGGCGCAATCTGGGCAGGATTTGCATATCTTGCGCGGCTCATTGGCCTTCCCGCCCTTGTAACGGGAGTGATTCTCTGCGCCTGTCCCTTTGTGCTGAGCGGCTTTATCCATCTGGACGGCTTTCTGGATGTGACTGACGCCGTGCGGTCCTGCCGGGACCTGCAGCGCAGGCGGGAGATCCTCAAGGACCCTCACGTGGGTTCCTTTGCGGTTATCGGCTGCGCTTTGCTGATGCTTGCGCAGTTCGCACTGCTTGTGTCCGCGCCGGATGACGCTGATTTGCGGATCTTGATTCTTATTCCGGCGGTGAGCCGCTGCTGCTCTGTTCTGGCGGTGTCGGTACTGCGGCCTATGCACACAAGCCAATACGCCGCGAGGAAAAAGTCAAAAACACAGATCTGCATCATCATAGTCCTGCTGTGTGCCGCCGTTGCCGCAGGCTTCCTGCTCTGCGAAAAATACGGCTTCGCCCTGTTGGGCTGCCTGATTGGCTATGGGCTGGCGTTGCGCAGGGGATACAGGTCCCTGGATGGGATGAACGGCGATATTTCCGGCTATGCCCTGACCGTCGGAGAGCTGTGCGCCGTGGCGGTATTTGCGTTTCTATAGGAGGCAGCTATGGTTTTGATCATCGGCGGCGCGTACCAGGGAAAGCTGGACTACGCCAAGACCGCTTTTTCCATTGAGGATAATGAGGTTTTCACCTGTAACGGCGCGGAGATCGACTTTTCCAGGCGGTGTATTTACCGCATTGAGGAATTCACTCTGGCCTGTGTCCGGGAAAGCATCGACCCGACGGAATACTTTCGTTCCCGCCGGGAAAAGTGGAAAGACAGTATTATGATCTGCCGGGATATTTTCTGCGGCGTGGTGCCGTTGGGCGCGGAAATGCGGGCCTGGCGGCAGGCGACCGGTCGGCTGTGCCGGTATCTGTCCTTGGAGGCAGCACAGGTCAGCAGGCTTTTTTGCGGTTTGGAGCAGCGGCTGAAATGAGCGCCGTATATCTGATCCGCCACGGCAGGACCGAGGCCAACGAAAAACATCTCTACTGCGGCAGCTCGGATGTCCCGCTGTCCGAGGCAGGCGTGGAGGAACTGATCAAGCTGACCTACCGCATTGAAAACGCCCGCTTCATCACCAGCGGCATGAAACGGACGGAACAGACACTTGAAATATTGTTCGGAAAGGTCCCCCACAGCCGGGACCCGAGATTCCGGGAGATGGATTTCGGCCTTTTTGAGCTGCGCAGCTATGAGGAACTGAAGGACGACCCTGCCTATCAGGCGTGGATCAGCGGCGATAACGAGGCCAAGGCGGCTCCCGGCGGTGAGAGCGGCGTGCAGATGCAAAAAAGAGCGTTGGAGGCCTTTTCTGAACTGAGAGATGACGGACAGAAGGTTGTGGTCATTACCCACGGCGGGGTGATTGCTGCGATTATGGCCCATCTGTTTCCCGAGGAAAACAAAAACCGCTACCAATGGCAGCCAAGCCCCGGCCACGGGTACGCCGTATTTCAGGACCGCTATCTGCCGATGGAATCCTGCGATTGACGCCCCTTACGGAACTGACTCTCTGACTGCCGTATTTGTACTTGATTTTCCCTGCAATTCCTGCTATAATGTTCCCGTTCCAATTGAATCGCTGTTCACATCCCAAGGATGTAACATACACGGAGTGGTATCGAAGTGGTTATAACGGCCCTGACTCGAAATTTTTTGTAGAGTTGGCTGTTTGCTCCGCTTAAAAAGCCCGTAAATTCAGGG
>CAMFZO010000129.1 GCA_946006895.1 uncultured Clostridia bacterium
ATTCCTCTACGTCTCGTGGGCTCGGAGATGTGTATAAGAGACAGGTATACATACAGTCTCTCCTTTTCAGGTCAGGGTGTCGTTTCGCTGTCAGTGGGCGCGGGCGGGTCCGATTCAGCGGGCGGGTCCGATTCAGCAGGCGGTTCTGTAGGCGCCTCCGTGGCTTCCGAACCATCGGTGTTCTCCGAAGTATCGGCGCTGCTGTCCGTTGTATTTCCGTCGCCTGTGTTATTCTGACCGTTTCCGAAACCAAAATTGGAATAGGAACCCTCACCGCTGTCACCGGTAAGCTGCCGGAAGTTCACGTCGTAGACCGTCAGGTCCTCGTCCAGGGGATTAAAGGCCTCATTGAGGATGTGGATGGCCTCCTCGGCATCGACCTGATAATAGCTCTTGCCGTCGGTCTCAATGACCTCGCCGGGCAAAGCGCGGCTGTAGATGGATCTCATATCCGCCCCCTGCAGCAGATGGCCCAGATAGGCCAGGTCGTCGGCAGACAGGTCCGTATCGGCAAAGCCCGCAATGGCACGGGCATTGTATTCGATCATTTCCTCGTCCTGCAAAAGCTCCGTCAGCAACGTCTGCAGGAAGCTGCGCTGGATACGGGCAGGCTCGGTGCTGATCTCCGTATAGTCGTTGCGGAAGGTCAGCAGCTTCATGGCCTTGGAAGCACTCAGGCTCTGGATGCCAGCGGACAGGTCGCAGTAGGACGGCTCCTCCGGCACGTCAAAGTCGATCTTACCGCACAGGTCCACGATACCGGTCATGGCAGCATCGTCCAGGACGAAATAGTAGTCCGGCCAATAGCCGATCATGTCCTTGACCATTTCCTTGACCGCCCGGATGCCCCGTTCGCCGCTCTCCGATTCCTTATAGACCTGATTCAGGCGCGGATCATCAAAGTTGCCGGAAATATAGGTGTCGCGGGGAATGCTCAGCATGGCGGCCTCCTTGGTGGCAATATCCACGCTGAAAAGCACCAGCGTATCGGTGCGGTTGGTAGCGGTATCCAGGCCGATGAGCAGGATATTCAGCCGGTTGGAGCCATAGACGCTCTCCGGCGCTTCCAGCTCTGCCGGAATGTTCTCCGACGCAGGCGGCTGAAGATTGACCTCATATTTCAGCTCCTTCGGCTCCTGGACCGGCAGCGGATCGGTCTCGGCGCTCCGATTTACCAGCGCAAAGCACATGGCCACCGTGCAGGCAAAAATACAGACCGAACCGATGAGCAGCAGCAAGGCTCTGGTCCAGGGGCTCAAACGGCTCTGCTTTTCCTCCGGCTCATTCCGGGGCGCGTCAGTCGTGGCAGAGGCGGCTGCTTTGTTGTTCGCCAAAAATTTTCGTTGCTTCATGAGCGCTTCTTCCTTTCTTCATAAAAACGCATGGCGGACAGGGTGTGTTCGTCGATCTCGCTCCCACGGGAGCGAAGCTGTCCGGCGGTCATTGCCAGCCCGTGGTACATGGCGTCGTCCAAATCGGCATAGGTCCGGCGGCGCAGCTCCTCCACGCCGTCAAAGTCCCGGTTGGGCTCCATATAATCCGCCAGATAGATGATCTTTTCCAGTGTGGTCATATCGGCCTTGCCGGTGGTATGCCAGCAGATAGCCTCGCAGACGGCAGGATTTTCACCGAAGATCCGTTCCGCCACTGCCGCGCCGGTCTTGGCGTGGAGCAGCTTGGGATTTTCTCTCTGAAACTGAGTCAGTATCATACCATAGTTTGCGCACAAATTCAACTGTTCTTGCGAATTCAGCGCTTTTGTAATATCATGCAGGATCCCGGCGCGGCGGGCATCGGTCACATCAGCGCCAAATTTTTCCGCCAGCAGAGCCGCCGTCTCGCTGCAGCCCTGCACATGGGCGACCCGTTTTGGCTTGTGCAGGCACAGGCTGACCTCCTTCAAGCGGTCAAAGGGCAGGTTTTTCAGATCAGCACCACAGAAATAGAGGTGGTTTTTCTGAATATAGGCAAAGACCGCAGAGTCCAGGTATTCCTCCGCGGCGCCAAAAGCCAGCAGAGCCCGTACCGATGTAGAAGAATGCGGCAGAAATTTGTTATTGACGAAAATCGTCCGGGCATGAAACGAGCTTTCAAGTGCGGCAGCCTGGGCCTGCAGCTTTTCCGTCTTGTCCTCGCTGCGGTGGGCGACCGCCAGGGTGGCAAGGGACGCAATACGCTCCGGCTGATACCAGCGTTCAAAGGACAGGAACATATCCGTCCCCATGAGCAAGAACAGCTCGTCGCCGGGATAGCTGCGGTGCAGCTCCTCCAGGGTATCTGCCGTGTAGCTGGCTCCTTCCCGACGAAGCTCCACGTCGGAAACCTCCGCAAAGGGAAGCTGTGACGCGGCCAGAACGGTCATTTCAAAACGCTCTCGGGCAGAGGGAGAATTGGCAGAGAGAGTCTTATGGGGCGGTGTGGCAGCCGGGATCAGCAGAACGCGGTCCAGAGAAAGCGCCTTTTGAAATTCGCGCACCGCCAAAAGGTGCCCCAAATGCGGCGGATTGAAGCTGCCGCCGAAAATGCCGATCCTCGCCATGTTTTGTTCCTTCTCTCTTTATTTTCCGCCGTTTCTGCGGTCGATGGCAGCCTGAATGGCAGCCTGACGGAAATATTCGTTGCGCTTTTCGCGCTCATCTCTCGCCTTCCGGCGGCGTTCCTGCGCGCCGCGGCGGACAGGATTGGAGGCTTTTTTCTGAATGGCACGGGCCTGACGCGCCGCCTCCTGGGCTTTCTTTTCAGATTTTTTATAGATCACAAATTTGGAGCCGACGCACTGGATCCCGTCGGCACGGAGGGCCTCACAAATGGCGTCACTGGCCTCGCGGGCAGTCAGCATAGCCGATTCCAGCACCCGGCCCTTGACCAGCTCTCTGGCCTCCAACTGGGTAGCCGCCTCAGCAAGAACGCTGTCCGTCACGCCGCCCTTACCCACCATCAGGGTGGTCTCCAGGGTATTTGCCTCCGAGCGGAGCTCCGCTCTGCGCTTACTTGTCAGCATTGATATTCTCCTCTTTCACGATTTTCGCAAAGGTTTCCAGGGCCTTGGCACGGTGGGAGATCCGGTTTTTCTCCTCAGCCGGGAGCTGTGCAAAGGTGCAGCCCTTTTCCGGTACGTAAAACACCGGGTCATAGCCGAAGCCGTTCTCGCCCAGGGGCGCGGGCAAAATGATGCCGCGGCACTCCCCTCTGGCGACGATCTTTCGGCCGTCGGGGGTCAGCATGGTGATGACGCTGACAAATTTCGCGCCCCGCTGAGCCTCCGGTACATCCCTTAGCTGCAGCAGCAGATAATCCAGCCGCTCCCGGTCATTTTTGCACTGCTCGCCGCCGAACCGGGCGGAAAAGACACCCGGCGCGCCGTCCAGAGCGTCCACCATCAGACCGGAATCGTCGGCGATGGCAGGCATCCCGCAGGCGTCCATGACCGCTTTTGCTTTGATATAGGAATTTTCCTCAAAGGTCGTTCCCGTCTCCTTCGGCTCCAGGTCCAGACCAAGTTCTTTCTGAGAAACGACCTCCATGCCAAGGGAAGACAATATGGCGCGAAGCTCTTCTAATTTATGCGCGTTGTTGCTTGCAAGGATCAGCTTCATTCCAGGCCTCCCAGACAGCGGCGCTGCATCTGCGTCAGCACGGCATTGCCCTTTCTGCAAAGGGCGATCAGCTTCCGCTGTTCCTCTATGGAGAAGGGTCTTCCCTCTCCTGTTGCCTGCAGCTCCACAATGTCGCCCTCGGCAGTCATGATACAGTTAAGATCCACCAGGGCCCGGGAATCCTCCTCATAGCACAGATCCAGCATGGCCTCATTGCGGACGATACCGGCGGAGATGCCCGAAACATAGGTGCGCACCGGCATTTTTTCGATCTTGCCCTGTTCCAGCAGCTTCCGGCAGGCCAGTGTCAGCGCGATAAAGCCGCCTGTGACGGAGGCAGTTCGGGTGCCGCCGTCTCCCTGGAGCACGTCGCAGTCAACGGTAATGGTATGGATGCCGAGAGCCTCCAGGTCAACGGCACAGCGCAGGCTCCTGCCGATGAGACGCTGGATCTCCGCGCTGCGGGGTGACAGCTTTAGCTTGGATACGTCCCGCCTACTCCGCTCCCGGTTGGCTCTGGGCAGCATGGAATACTCCGCCGTCACCCAGCCACCGCTGGTCACATGGGGAGGCACCTTGTCCTCCACCGAGGCGTTGCAAAGCACCATGGTGTCTCCGATCTCAATGAGGCAGCTTCCCTCGGCGAATTTGGAAAAGCCAAGGGTCGCCTTCACCTTCCGCATTTCATCTGCGGCTCTGCCGTCAGCTCTCATGATAACCTCCTAAATCAGCGCGTCCACAAAGGACTTGGCGTCAAAGGGCATCAGGTCGTCCATCTGCTCCCCGACACCGATATATTTGACCGGGATCTGCAGGGCGTCTGCCACGGCGATGACGATACCGCCCTTGGCAGTGCCGTCCAGCTTGGTCAGGGCGATGGCCGTCACACCGGCGATCTCCTTAAACTGCCTGGCCTGCAGCAGGCCGTTCTGACCCGTAGTACCGTCCAGAACCAACAGGACCTCCTTATCCGCCTCCGGCAGCTCCCTGTCGATGATACGGGAAATTTTTCCCAGCTCGTTCATCAGATTCGCCTTGTTGTGCAGGCGTCCGGCGGTATCGCACAGGATCACGTCGCTGCCCCGGGCCTTGGCGGCGGAAATGGCGTCAAAGACCACGGAAGCTGGGTCGGCGCCCTCATGCTGGCGCACGATCTCCGCGTTGGCCCGCCCTGCCCAGATCTCCAG
>CAMFZO010000130.1 GCA_946006895.1 uncultured Clostridia bacterium
GTGGGCTCGGAGATGTGTATAAGAGACAGGGCCATGGCTGCCGCTATCGGCATCATCGGCGGCGCAGACGGCCCCACCGCCATCTACGTCACCTCCAAGCTGGCTCCCGAGCTTCTCGGTGCCATTGCCATTGCCGCCTACTCCTACATGGCTCTGGTCCCCGTGATCCAGCCGCCTATCATGCGTGCTCTCACCACCAAGAAAGAGCGCCTGATCCGCATGGATAACCTGCGCACCGTTTCCAAGAAAGAGAAGATCGTCTTTCCCATTGCCGTTACCGCTTTCGTTGCTCTGCTGGTCCCCTCCGCAACTCCGCTGGTCGGCTGCCTGATGCTGGGCAACCTGTTCCGTGAGTGCGGCGTGACCGAGCGTCTGAGTAAGACCGCTCAGAACGAGCTGATGAACATCGTCGTCATCCTCCTGGGTGTCTCCGTCGGCGCCACCGCCACTGCCGAAAGCTTCCTGACTTGGCAGACCATCGGCATCATCCTTCTCGGCATCATCGCTTTTGCTGGCGGCACAGCCGGCGGCGTCCTGCTCGCCAAGTTCATGAACCTCTTCCTCCCGGAGGGCAAGAAGATCAACCCGCTCATCGGCTCTGCCGGTGTTTCCGCCGTCCCGATGGCAGCCCGTGTTTCCCAGAAGGAAGGCCAGAGAGAGGATCCCTCCAACTTCCTGCTCATGCACGCCATGGGTCCCAACGTCGCCGGTGTTATCGGCTCCGCTGTTGCCGCAGGCGTGTTTATCGCCCTGTTTGCTCACTAAGGAGGCGCTTTTATGGAAAAGAAACCGTTGTATATCACCGAAACCATCCTCCGCGATGCCCACCAGTCTCAGGCCAAGACCCGTATGCGCATCGAGGATATGCTCCCGGCCTGTGAGCTGCTGGACAACATGGGCTACTGGTCCCTGGAGTGCTGGGGCGGCGCAACCTTTGACGTTTGTATGCGCTTCCTCAACGAGGATCCGTGGGAGCGTCTGCGCACCCTGAAGGCCCACATGCCCAAGACCAAGCTGCAGATGCTCTTCCGCGGCCAGAACATCCTGGGCTACAAGCATTACGCCGACGATGTGGTGGAGGAATTCTGCAAGAAGTCCATTGAAAACGGCATTGACGTGGTTCGCGTATTCGACGCGCTGAACGACATCCGCAACCTGCAGAAGGCTGTGGAGTGTGTCAAGAAGTACGGCGGCTGGGCGGAGGTCGCTCTGTCCTACACCGTCAGCCCCGTCCACAACGACGACTACTTTGTCAACGTGGCCAAGGAGCTGGAAAAGATGGGTGCTGACTCCATCTGCATCAAGGACATGGCCAACCTGCTGCTGCCCATGCACGCCTATGACCTGGTCCGCAAGCTGAAGGACAATGTGAGCGTTCCCATTCATATGCATACCCACAACACCGCCGGCACCGGCGACATGGTCAACCTGATGGCCGCCCAGGCCGGTGTGGACATCGTGGACTGTGCCCTGTCTCCCCTTGCCAACGGCACCTCCCAGCCCGCCACCGAATCCCTGGTCGCTACCCTCCAGGGCACGGAGCGCGACACCGGTCTGGACCTGAACAAGCTGAATGAGGCCGCCGCCCACTTCCGCAAGGTGGCCGACAAGATGAAGCAGGAGGGTATTCTGGATCCCAAGGTCCTGAGCGTCGACACCAAGGCCCTGATGTATCAGGTCCCGGGCGGTATGCTCTCCAATATGCTGGGCCAGTTGAAGGATGCTCACCAGGAGGATAAATACTACGACGTGCTGGCGGAGGTTCCCCGTGTCCGTAAGGACTTCGGCTATCCTCCCCTGGTCACGCCCACCAGCCAGATCGTCGGCACCCAGGCGGTCATGAACATCATTGCCGGTGAACGCTACAAGATGGTCCCGAAGGAATCCAAGGGTCTGCTCCGCGGCGAATACGGCAAGCTGCCCGGCGAGGTCAACGAGGAAGTGCGCCGGAAGTGCATCGGTGACGACAAGGTCATCACCTGCCGTCCTGCCGACCTGCTGGAGCCGGAGCTGGACAAGTACCGCGAGGAAGCCAAGGACATCGCCCGCTGTGAGGAAGACGTCCTCTCCTACGCCCTGTTCCCCCAGGTCGCCCGGAAATTCATGGAGGCCCGGAACAATCCCAAGCCCGCCGAAACACCTGCACCTGCGGCACCCGCCGCAAAGCCCGCCGACCCCAACGCTGTCCGCGAGCTTTATGTCGAGGACCTCAGCCTGTAATTTGATCATAGAAAAAACC
Source organism: uncultured Clostridia bacterium (assembly GCA_946006895.1). Taxonomy (GTDB): domain Bacteria; phylum Bacillota; class Clostridia; order Oscillospirales; family Oscillospiraceae; genus JAZOXB01. The sequence goes on from CAMFZO010000130.1 coordinate 2,240, forward strand.
GCTCCCCGGGCGTTCCGGGGAGCGGTTTTTTCGCTTATTTTGACAAAAGGCGGAAGCACGCGTTGAGATAGATCTGATGGGAGACGGCGATGATGGCGCTGCGCAGCATTTCCTTTTCCAGGGACGATGTGACGCCGATGTCCAACAGGGTACTCTTCAAGCCGAAACGGTAATAGAGGATGTTCTCCATCTCCATGCAGAAGTAATCATAGGCGGTCTTGTTGTCGTAGATCTCCGTCTTTCTGCGAAACAGCTCGGCAATGTTCTCCAGCGAGAGGACTTGCTTAAGCACTGCAATGCAGAGCAAATGAGCGATCTGGTCGGCCCCATAGCGTTTCTTTACCGGGTTGGCAACCAGTCCTTTCTTCACATAGTTGCGAATCATGGACCCGGTGATCTCCACACAGCCGAGGGGCCGCAGATAGTTATTGATATATTCGCTTGTCTGTTCCAGATAAAGACCGACATTCATCAGCTCCACATACCGCGGAAGGCGGAAATCCTGCAGCGTCTGCGCCAGTCTTTCTTTCATCATTTTATCCATATGGCTATTATATTTCTCCCGGCATCGAAAGTCAACCGGTAAAAGAGCCGGATCTGGCCCTTGACATTCCGGCAGAAATATGATACTATTCGCGTTGTAAGAGGTTTTTCAAAAACCCATATTTTAGTTTTTTAAATCAGATATAGGAGCTTAAAATGACCTACAAAATCGTCACGGACTCCAGTGCAAATCTGCGCGGCAGTTCTGCGCATTTTGCCTCAGTGCCGTTAAAAATCATCACAAGCGAGAGGGAATTTGTCGATGACGACGCCCTCAACACGGTGGAAATGATCTCATATCTGGAAACCTACAAGGGCAAATCCTCCACAGCCTGCCCCTGTGTCGCCGACTGGCTTACGGCCTTTGGCGAGGCGGACTCCGTCTTCTGCTTTACCATCACCAGTACCCTTTCCGGCAGCTACAACGCCGCGCGCCTTGCCAAGGAGGATTATGAGGCAGCCCACCCGGAGCGCCGTGTATATCTGGTGGACACACTCTCCACCGGTGGCGAGATGAAGCTCCTGATTGAGCGGACAGAGCAGCTTCTTGCCGAGGGCACGGCTCCTGCGGCGGTTTATGAGGATCTCTGCGAATATCAGAAGAAAACGCACCTGATCTTCGCCCTGCAATCCCTGAACAATCTTGCCAACAACGGCCGCGTCAATCCGCTGATCGCCAAAATCTCCGGCGCTCTGGGGATGCGTATCATCGGCCGTGCAAGCGACCACGGCGATTTGGAAACTCTGAGCAAATGCCGGGGCGAAAAAAAGGCTCTGGAGAAGATCGTCCACCATATGCGGGAGATGAACTTTAACGGAGGCGCCGTCCGCATTGACCACTGCCTCAACTTCCCTGCCGCAACGCAGCTAAAAGAGCTGATCGAGGCAAGCTACTCAGGCACCCAGGTCACCATTGGTGAAACCGGCGGCCTTTGCAGCTTTTATGCCGAAAATGGCGGCATGATGTTGGGATTTGAGACTTTTTGATTCCTTGTGTCAAATCCGGCTGATAAGCCGGTTGACAGCTATAGAATTGTGTGGTATAGTAAGATAACGAGAACAAAAAAGCGAGGTCTTATTATGTCCATACAACGTCTGCGCAGTCTGGCTGCCTCCAAGCAGTTCCTGGCCGCCTGCCTGTGCACCATTGCGGTCTATCTTCTGTCCTCCATATCCATCTATTTTCTTCTCTTTGATACCACAATGAGTATGCTTGCTCTCTCCGAGCTTTCACTGGATGAGCAAACGCTGCAAATGGTGAATACCTCTCTCCTTGTGTTGTATCTTATCACCATTGTCTTTGTCCTGGGTGTTGCTTCCCTTCCTGTCATTGGACAACTGATGATTTATAGCAACGCACGGAAGCAGGCACCGATGAAAACCGCCGGTTTTTCCCTGCTCAAGGGCTATTTGCTGGCCTCCTGTATTATCGGCGGCTTTGGGGTCTTCGGCGGTGTGATCCAGTTATTGATCGGTTTTTCCTATAACGCTGTCTCCGACATGGCTGTCGCCTGTGTGAATCTTGCCATTCTGATTATGAGCTTCAATGCCGTGACCGCAGGCCGTGACGTGGTGCGCTACGGCTACACCCGCCGCCGTATTTCCCAAGCTCTCCCCGTGCTGATGATTGTTACTGTCTGCATCAGCGTCGGCGACATTCTCTGGTCGGTCCTGGAGCAGTTTGGCGTATTGCCGACGGGTGCTTCTCCCATTGCCACGCCAGCCTTTCTTTTGGCTATTCTGAGCTCTCTGGCGGGCGTCGTCCCCTATCTGCTCTATTACAGACTTGTGGTCAAGGCACGGGATCTTTTCGCCTCCTGCCAGCCACCGATGCAATTCACCGGAGGCCCCACAAACTATCAACCGCCTGAGCGTCCGTGGACGAACGGCAACGATCACGGTCCATTATAATTACAAACATCAGAAAAACGGCAGAGCCGCATGTGAACTGCACCCCATTTGTTAGACAGTATGATATACTATCTAACAAGTGGGGT